>JAQXTL010000019.1 GCA_029219465.1 Methanobacteriaceae archaeon
GAATATTCAATGGAACCAATAGAAGCAGAAGTCTACAACTATCCAATAAAGAAACAAAACTCAAAAACACAATTTACAACATTTACAGAACAACACAAATTCAAGAAAAATAAGGATTTCTACAAAGCCTTTTTTTAAAAAAAATTTATTTAAATCTGTCATCAGACTTTTGAGATTTTGCTTTTTGATGATTAGTCTCAAACCAGCCGATTTTTAACTCATCAATTGTATCTTCATATAATTGAGGAACGTAAGGTTTAATGTCTAATAATGGTGTTTCATCAAGAATATCAACATTTTCAATAAATACAGTATTTCCTTCAACTTTATTTACTTTAACAACACTCATACCAATACGGTTTGGTCTTTTAGGGGATCTTGTTGCAAAAACACCATGAGTTTTAGTATCCATAAACGGTTTTACTTCAAGTTTGTATCTTTCAACTTTATGAAGCAAATAGATTAAATGGATGTGTGAAAAACCATCTAAATCTTTTAATCCATCAACGTATTTGTCTTTAATAACAATTGTTCCTTTAACGCCTTTTGCTCCTGTAGGTTGAATGGGCATTCCTTCAATTTCTTTAAATTCTGTATGGATTGTTCCAATGGATTCTAACTCGATATTCATAGATATGCATTTCTAGTTTATATCTTAAATATTTTGTTTTAATGATGGATGGTGGTTTAAAAAATAAGTAGTGGATTTAAAATCCGATGAATTTTAATAATAGTAGAATTATAAAAACAGTCACTCCTATTTTTAAAAGTGTTTTTAGACTTTTTAAAAGAGCATAGATAATTATAAACAATACTAATAATCTTAAAATAAAAAATAGGGTGGACAAAATTATCCTCCTGCAAGAATAATTTTAGTTCCTTCTTCTGAAATTTCTTCTTTTTTGAATTCAACGTCAAATTTAACACTTTCAATTACTTCTTTAAGTGCATCATAACTTTCATCTCTATGATAACCTAAAACTGCAACTAAAAACAATAAATCTCCTGTGTTGAATTCTCCAATGTAGTGTACAACTGAAATTTCAGGAACATTGTATTTAATTTTAGCGTTTTCAACAATTTTTTCGATTTCAGCTTTTGTTTTTTCTTTATCAGGAGTGCTTAATACTAACTTTTTCAAGTTCATATTTTCTTCTTTTCCACGGACAAATCCTTCAAAAGTAAACATAGCTCCACAGTAATCGACTTTTGAATTTTGTTTTAATTCTTCAATTAAATCTGCAGTTGTTACTATTTTTTCACCAGATTCAATAACTCTTACAACCATTTTTTCATCTCCATTTAAATTTCACTAATTTCTTTAATTGAGAGATTTTTTAATCTTTTATCTCCATTAATTTCATTAATAAGTTTTACTGTTGCATCAGGAACTAATTCCTGCCAATTTTTATCTTCAATAATTCTATTTCTTACTTCAGTTCCAGATAAATTTAATCTGTCATAAAGTGGAGGCTGTTTAACCTCATAACCTTCTTCGGCAAATAACTGTTTAACCAATGGGTTTCCAGAATAGACAACTGAAAACGGAGGGGTTAACATTTTTACATGAGAAACCCAAAGTGCATTAAAATTAATGTCCTGCATTGGTATAATGTAATATCTGGATGAATCAACACCAATATCTGCTAGTGCCTGATTCATCATAACAACACGTTCTCCTGCTGTAAATGGATCTTTTAGACTATGGCTTAGCTGTGCACTACCTATACCAATTATAATTTCATCTACTTCATCTAGAATGCTTTCAATAACCTGAATATGTCCATTATGGACAGGTTGCATTCTTCCAATTAATATTCCACGTAATTTTTTCATTATAATCACTTAAGGTTCTAAACTATCTAAACATCTAATTAAATTCTCAGCAGTTTGTTGTTTTTCAGGTAGGGAACTTGTAGTTGCAATCTCTATGAGTAATGTATTAATTCCCATATCAGCAATTGGTTTTGTAACTTTTTCGGGACTTGTTCCCATATCAAAGTCATAATCAACTAAATTAACTGCATTTGTAATATTTTTAATATATGAGTTAATTTTAGGGGTTCTATCAGATAAACTGAATACAAAATTTGAATATTCATAATCAGGGTTTATTTCATGAACATCAACTACTAAAAACGGTTTGTCTTTAGCAATATTTGGAACAATAAGCTGATTAGCTAATTGTTCTCCAGCAGGTCGTGTATCATCCCTGGAAGTTAAATTATCTTTTGTTTTAACATAATAAACCACATATTTCTTTGTAAGATTGTGATCTCCATTTCCAGCTGTTATATTATAGATAGTTTCATTAATAGCCTCGTGGATTTGATGCTCTCTTGGATGAACTCCTATAATAATACCAATTGTTTTATCAGATGATAAATTTCCAGCTTCAATTTTATAAACAGTACCGTTATCATTATGACCAACGGTTGTAACATTATATGTGTTATCTGCAGATATCATGGAACTAAAAATAATTGCTAAATTAAATATTACTATTGCTACCAAAACAATAAGTAATAATTGATATTGCATTTTTTTATTCATAATATATACCTAATTTTGTTTAATAGTATATAGATATCTAACTAAACTTATATTAAAGACTTTTTACTTATATTCAATTAATCCGAATTTAAGGAGTTTTATTATGGAAGATAAAAACAAAATAATTATTCTTGCAGCAATTGTTGCAGTTATTGCAATTATTGGTGTTTTATTATTCACAGGATCTTTAGGATCTAATGGAAATAAGAATATGGAAACTACTCCATTTGAAATGGATTTCATGACTGGTAAATTTACCGGTAATGTTAAACTCGTAAATGATAAGGAAAAATTCATGCATTCCTATGAAGATAAACAAAATAGCATTACATATAATATATCTACTGTAGATAATTCTACAGCATTAATGGAAATCTATGAACTTCAAGGAATTACAAATCCTGATGTAAGAACATTTAACGGAAATGACTGGAATATCTATTTCACACAGGCAGTTCCAACAAACAATACAACAAATACAGATAAACCAATGAATATTATTGTTTGTGAGTCTCAAGGTCAAAAACAAGGTTATTTAATCTACATGATTATTGACGGTAATTCTAAACTCAATGCTACTGGTAAAATGTACAGTGAAGCTTATAAAGACTATGTTGAACCTTTACTTAACAGTATTACATTAAAAGAAAGTAAAAACGTACCTCATGTTTATGAGGAATTTGGACTTTCCCAAGATGAATTCAATCAACAAATGGATCTTGTTCGTCAATATAAAGCTGGAAATACATCTGTTCTTGAAGGAGCTCAATAATTATGAGAATTACAGTTTTTCATGCAGATGAATGTGACAGGAAGAAATGTACTTCCATCAAAATGGATAAAATGGGTAAGTGCAGGTTAGTTTATGATATAAATAAAATTCCTGGTGGGGCTATTGTTTTAAATCCATATGCTGAGAAAGCTGTATCATATGAAGATTATAGGTATGTTCAAAGAAGAGGGATTGTAGGTTTGGATTGTTCCTGGAATGAGGTATCCAAATCTAAAAAATTTTTTGATTTATCCAAATATCATAGATCCCTTCCTTTCTTAATTGCAACCAATCCTGTAAATTATGGAAAACCGTGCATTTTATCAACTGTTGAAGCTATTGCAGCTACACTATATATTACTCGTTTTAAGGACGAAGCACGTGAAATGATGGATGGTTTTAAATGGGGACACACATTTTTAGAACTCAATCATGATTTGCTTGAAGCATATAGTGAAGTTGACACAAGTGCTGAAGTTGTCCGTGTTCAAAATGAATTTTTAGACAATTCTCAAAATGAGGAAGATGATTTGGATTAGGGATTTTTTATTTAATCTCTTTTCTAAATAATTTTAATAAATGGCATATTTTCCTTATTTTAGGTTAAAATAACTAAACATTTAAATACTATTAAGTTTAAACAATTAATTAATAGTTATGATTAACCATAACGGTTTATTATTATTAATTTTCACGATTATAAGGAGGAGTTTTTAATGGCAAGATTTGAAGAAGCAGAAAATAGAATGTTCAATATCAAAATCTGCTTAAAATGTAACGCTCGTAACCCTGCTGGTGCTACTACTTGTAGAAAATGTGGTTACAAAGGTTTAAGATACAAAGCTAAAGAACCAAGAGGATAGACATATTCTCTTATCTTTTATTATTTTTTAAAAAAACTTATTTTTAACTAATTTTTATTTCTAAACAATTAATTTAATATATCATTTTTAATAAATCTTATTTTAGGTATTCATATGAAAGATGTTGAAAATTATATTAGAGATATATTAAAAAGTAGAAAAATACATTTTACTTTAATTGACCCTGATGAACAAACACCTGAAGAAGCATTAGAAATAGCTACTCAGGCTATTGAAGGTGGAACTGATGGTATTATGATTGGTGGATCAACTGTTAATGGTGATGATGTAGATAATACCTGTAAAATATTATCTGAAAACATTGCAGTTCCAATTATTATTTTCCCAGGAAATACTAGTAGTGTAAGTAAATATGCAGATGCTATTTTTTATATGAGTTATGTTAACGCAAGAAACCCATATTGGATCAATGGTGCTCAGGCATTAGCTGCACCTGCTGTTAAATCATCTGGAATGGAAATTTTATCAATGCATTATATGGTTGTAGCTCCAGGTGGAACCGTTGGTTGGGTTGGAGATGCAAATTTAGTACCAAGAAGCAAACCTAAAATACCTGCAGTTTATGCAATGTCTGCAGAATTATTCGGAATTAAATTCTTCTATCTTGAAGCAGGTTCTGGTGCAGAAGAACCAGTACCACCAGAAATGGTTGGATATTCTAAAAAAGCTGCTCCAAATAACATCCTTGTTGTTGGTGGAGGAATCCGTGATGCTAAAGCAGCTTACATGGCTGCAAAAGCAGGTGGAGACATCATCGTAACTGGTACTGTTGTAGAAGAAGTTGATGATGTAAAATCCAAAATTCAAGAATTAACAGGAGCTATTAAAAAAGCTTCAATGGAGTAGTTTTCAACTGCTCTTACTATACTTTTTTTATTTATTATTAGCATAATTATTTTATAGTGATATTATGTTAAATTCATTATATGAGAAAGCCATCGCTAAAAGAGGATTTATTCATGATATTGATTCAAAAACCGATGTTGAATCCCAATTAGAATACAAATGGTTTGATAGAGAGATTCTAGAGAGTAATTGTGATTATTCAATTGCTGCAGGGGATGGAAGTTTTAATAAAAAGAAATTTTTAACTACTAATTTTTGTGCAGTTGGAGCAGAATCTATAATTTATGATGGTAAAATTAAAAAAATAGATGATTCAGATATATTCGATATTTCACATATTTCTTTTTTAGATGAATTATTAAGCAATTATATGTCTATTTATGAATTAAAATGTGCACTTAGAGCTATTAAAGATTATGATGTTGATTATTACATGATAGATGGATCTATTCTAGGGGATTTGCAAAATGCATTTCCAAGAGGTGCTAAATTACCTGCAAAACTTAAAAATAACTTAGATGATATATTGCTCAGTGAATTTGAAAGAAGACTATCAATAAGAAAATATGGATTGGTATTTCCTGAAATCAGGGATACATTAAATCTTGTTGAATTTCCAAAACACGAAAATTCAAATAAATTCGAGGAATATAATCTCCATCTTGCAAATGTTGAGAAATTAATTCTCTTAAAGGAAATTTTACAATACAGAAAAAGAATAATTGCAATTTCAAAAACATCATCTGATAATGAGTTATTCGGTTGGAATATTCCAGATATTGCTTTTTTAGACAAATTTACAAAAAAACAGGGTATGTCTTTAATAAAACACAGGCAAGTTCATGAAAATGCTGCATTTCCGTATTTCAATGACTTTTTTAAAAGCATTACATTTACAGTATTTTACATACGTCTACAGGACAATAAAAATGTTTTGAAGGTTGAACTTCCGTATAAAGCATCAAAAGAAGAAGTATTTGAATTAATTAAAAAGATTAACGACTTATCAGTTCAGGGTTATCCTTATTTGCTTAATAAGGCACATAATGATGTTGTAATTACAGATAAGAATATTAAGGAATTATTAAAAATAGCTAAGATTTATGAAACAACAAACAGGGAAGTGATGTCATGGTAATAGGAATTTGTATTGGTGAAACTTCACTTACACATGTAACATTCATATCAGATAAAATGCCTAATGTCGGTGAATATGTTACAATGGAATATAATGGGAAAAAAGTTTTAGGAATGATTGAAAACTTAATAATGGGAAATGACTCATTAAACGTTGATATTAACGATTTTAAAGCAATTCAAAAGATTTCAAGAATTGGTGCTGAAGAAAATTACATCAAAGGAAAAGTTAAGATTCTTGGAGATGTAAATGACAATTTAAAATTACCTAGAACACCTGTGCTTCCCGGAACTGAAATCAAATTGGCAGACAATGAAGTATTGGATGAAATATTCAAAGTAAAAAACCCTATTAAATTAGGTTGTCTTGTAAATCAAAGTGATGTCGAGGTTAATGTTGAAGCAAATCCAATTTTATCAAGACATTTAGCTATTCTTGCTATGACTGGTGCAGGTAAATCAAATACTGTTTCTGTATTGATTGATCAGTTTTTAAGATATAATCTTCCAATATTTGTTTTTGATATGCATGGAGAATATAAGGATGCGGTTTTCCCTAATGGTGAAGTTAATGTAATCAGGCCTAAAATTAATCCTCACTACATGAGTTTTCATGAAATTAAAAAATTAGTAAATATCGGAGCAAACAGCTATATCCAAGAAAGACACTTTAGAAGAGCATTCCATGAAGCTAAAGAATCTCTTAAAAATGGTGTTGCACAAACAAACAACTTTTTACAAGTAATGTATGATATTTTAGAAAATAAATCTCTAGAAGAAGGCTCTGATAAACAAATCGTAGATGTTATGAATAAAATTGACGATGCAATGATTAAATATTCTAACATATTTGATAAAAACATTGGAAATATTTTATCTAGTATTAAAAAAGGTCATGCAAACGTTTTAGATTTAAGCCAAGTTGATGAATCTGTAGCTAGTGTTTTAGTAAGTCACATTCTTAGAAATGCACTTCAAAGAAGTAAAGATGCAGCAAGTAAAGGTGAAAACTTAATTGAAAACTCTGTATTTTTCATTTTGGAAGAAGCACATATTCTCGCTCCTAAAAAACGTGAAACTGACTCTAAAAAATGGATTCAAAGAGTTGCAAGAGAAGGTCGTAAATTTGGTTTAGGATTATGTTTAGTAAGCCAGTCTCCTAAAACTGTTGATCATGATGCATTATCTCAAATGAACAACATGATAATTTTAAGACTTGTTGAACCGGAAGACCAAAGACATGTCCAATCAGCAAGTGAAAGTCTATCAAAAGATTTAGTTGACCAATTACCATCCCTAAATGTTGGTGAGGCTATTGTTCTCGGATTAATGAGTAAAGTACCAACTCTTGTTAAAATTGATAGATTTAAAGGTCGCCGTCATGGTGATGATATGGACATAATATCTCACTTTAAAAATTCTATCCAAAAAGAAAAAGAAGAGATAGAAAATGCACAACAAGAAACTTTAGATATGGGATATGACTACTAATTTAATATCTCATAATTAATTTTTCGAGTTTATTTTAATTTTAATTTCTTTTTAATACGTAGTTTAAAAACTATTAAATATTGAAAATCATAAATGTAATATTTACTTAAATACTTTATAAAGTGTTTAAATTGATTATATACAAAATTTTTAAAAGGTAATATAATGAAATTTGCACATTTAGCAGACACTCATTTAGGTTATCGCCAATTTGGATTAATTGAGCGTGAAAAGGACTTCTATGAAGTGTTTGAAAAGGTTATAGATAAAATAATTGAAGAAAAAGTAGATTTTGTAATACATAGTGGAGATCTATTTGAAACCGCAAAACCATCTCCCAATGCACTTTTAGCCTTCCAAAAAGGTTTACTCAAATTAAAAGGTGCAGGAATTACTATGTATGCAATTGCAGGAAATCATGATTCAGTAATGCGTAAAGGAGCAATTCCTCCTCAAGTAATATTTAAAAAATTAGGTCTAAAAGTTATTAGTCCTATTAATCCGTTTTATGTTCACGGAGATTTATTTATTGCAGGATTGCCTTTTTATCCAGCATCACAAAGTAAATTATTGAAATCAAAATTAGCAGAATTATCTAAAAAAGCAGCTAATTACGAAAAATCAGTCTTAGTATTGCATCAAGGTATTGATAAGTACTTTGGATATCAATATGAATTGGAACTTGGTGATGTGCCAGATAATTTCAGCTATTATGCACTAGGTCACGTTCACAAATATGTCAATGATAGTTTTGGTAATGGAAGATTAGTTTATCCTGGTTCTACTGAAATTTGGAAGACTGATGAGCTTGAAGATTATAAAAATAATGGTAAAGGCTGTGTGATTGTTGATTTTGATGGTCCAAAACCAGTTATTAAAAGACTCAGTATTGATGCAGGTCGTGAATTTATTATAAGGACAATTGATTATAATAAATTAGAAAGCAATGTTGCGGGTATTAAAGAAATCATCAAAGACTTCGATAAAAAACCTATCTTGGATTTAACAATTAAAAATGTTGATGGAAATACCAAAGACATTTATGAAATTATCAATAATGAATTAGGTGATTTAGCTTTAATGATTAGACCTAAATTTGAAATTATTGATGAAAATAGAACTGGTGATCCACCTTTCCCTGGTTCTGTTGGTCCTAAAGAATTAATTGTTGAACAATTAGAAAAATACAACGATAAAAATGTTGAGCAATTTGCTTTAGAATTATATGACTTTTTATCCAAGGATAAAAATGGTGAGTCTAAGGAATTAGTTCATCAGTTTTTCAACGACCATTATTCTAAAAATCCTAAATATTGTAATGTTGAAGAAGTAGAAGAAATTGAAGTTCCTAAAAAAGAATCTGGGGATATTCAAGTAACATTTAACGAGGTTTTAAAATGATTTTCACAAAATTAAGATTAAGAAATTTTAAATCTCATGAAGACACTATCATTCGCTTTAAGAAGGGAATTAGTGTAATTGTTGGTGAAAA
Organism: Methanobacteriaceae archaeon; assembly: GCA_029219465.1. NCBI lineage: Archaea > Methanobacteriati > Methanobacteriota > Methanobacteria > Methanobacteriales > Methanobacteriaceae > Methanobacteriaceae archaeon. The sequence goes on from JAQXTL010000019.1 coordinate 9,176, forward strand.
CGGTGCAGGAAAATCAACAATTTTAGAAGGAATTAGCTTTGCTTTATTTAAACAACACACTGCTAAAAAGATTGATGATTTAGTTAGAAACAATGCACAGACTATGACTATTGAATTAGAATTTATTTCTAATGGAAAACAATACAAAATAATTCGTGAGAAAAAATCAAATTTAAAATCTTCAATTTATAAAAGAACTTCAACTGATGGGGACTTTGTCCATATCTGTACAGGAGATAAAGAAGTAGCAAGTGAAATCCAACAAATCTTGGATATTGATTCTGATTTGTTCTTAAATGCAATTTACATCAGACAAGGAGAAATTGCAGAGCTTGTTGATAAAACTCCTGCTGAGAAAAAACAGTTAATTGCTAAGTTACTTGGAATTGATTCATTAGAAAAGTCATGGAAAAACTTATTGCCATTTATTAATGATTATGAAAATCAGTTAGCTGAACTTAAAGGTAAACTTTACAATTCAGATAAATTAGCTGAAGAATTAGATCAAAAACGTGCTGAATTATCTTCATTAAGAAAAAGAGGTCTTGAACTTGAGAATCATATTAGTGAAGTAAAAGAATTACTCCAAGACATATCTGCTGGTAAAAGAGATATGGAAAGAGAAAAAGAAATATATGAAACTCAAATCAATAACCTCAAAAATGAAGAAAAAACATTATCTAAACTTGAAAATGATAAACATACAATTCATGAAAACTTAGATAAAATCAGAGAAGCTGAAGAACAAATTGTTCGTTTAGAGAAATTTGTTTCTAAATTGGATGTTTATTTGGACTTTGAAAAATCAGTACTCAGTATCCAAAACTTAAAAGAAAACGAAGCTGAAATATATGATAAATTAGATTCAATATCTGAACAAAAACAACTTATTGCCGATAATAAGGAAAATTACAGTAAGTTTTTAGCATTTGAAGAGGAAATTGAGAAATATAACAATCAAAAACTCAGTTTCGAAAAAGAACTAGCTACAATGACTAAGCTTGATAAGGATAAAAAAGACTTATTTAGTGAAATTGAATCTGAACGTAATGATATCAACAAGTTCTTTGTTAGAGCTAAAGAGAAATTAGAATACAATGGATTAGACCAGGATGTATTGGCTAAAGTTGATGATTTCAATGTTATTGAAGAAGCTACTAATGACTTTTTAGATGAAATTAATAGCAAAATTAAAACTTTATCTGAAGATATTGCGTCTAAAAAAGAAGAGATTGTAGTATTTAAACAAAATATTAAATCTAGTGAAAAATCATTAAATGAGTTAAATGATGCTTCAGATAATAAATGTCCTGTTTGTCAATCTGATATTGATGATGCTAAAAAAGCAGATTTAGTAAAACAATATCAGGATATTATTGATGAGAATTCTCATTCAATATCTGATTATGAAGAAGCTGTTGAATTACTTAGCAAAAATAAATCAAGTTTTGAAGTAAAACATGAAAGAATTACTGAGTTATCAAAAAATATTGATTTGTATAAACACAGATTTGACCATTTAAACAATCATATGGCTGATAAATTAAAGAAACTTGATTCAGAACTCGAATCCAAAGATTTCATCAGCGGTAAACTTGGTGAATTATTACTTGTTATTTCTAATAAGAAAATTGAAAGAGAATCTTATCAGGAATCTTATGATACATATATCCAAGCAAAAGGTGCATTAGAAGTTTTAGGTAATGAAACTGATATTCAATTCAAATTAAAACAGGTTCAAAATGAAATTGATAATCATGTTACCAATATTAAGAATGCAATTAAATTAGATCCTCATTTAACTGGTGATATTACTGCTTCAGAACTTCAAAGCCGTATTGCTGATTTAAAACAGAAAAATGAAGAATACAATCAACTTAAAGGATTTATTAAAAACAAACAGTCATATTTAACTCAGCTTGATTCTGTAAAAGAAGATATTGGGTTGTCAATTAATCAAATTGATATTATTAAAAACAAAATCCAAGCATGTTCTTATGATGTAGATAAATATGAACACATTATTTATCGCTCTGAGGTATATGAAAGAAAATACAACACATTCAATGATGAACTTAATACAATCAAAGGTCAAGCACGTGAAACAATTGCTTATGTAAATGATTTAAGTTCAAGAGTTGAATCAATTAATAAATTCCAGCAAGAATATGATAATGTTTCTGATTATATTAACTTATTAAGCCATATTAGAAACATATACAGTAAAAATGGTATCCAAAGAGATTTAAGAAATATTTCAAGACCATTAATCCAAAAATACACAAAAGAATTCTTCAATGAATTCAATTTCAACTATTCTGACTTAACTCTTGATGATGAATATGATGTAACTGTTTATGGTCCTGAAGGTGAATCATCAATGACTATGGTTAGTGGTGGTGAAAAAATAGCTATTGCTCTAGCTTTAAGACTTGGAATCACTCAAGCTATGTCTAATGGTGAATTAGATACTATTTTACTCGATGAACCTACTATTCATTTAGATTCTTCAAGAAGACATGAGTTAATTAATTTATTAAAAGAAATATCTTCATTACCACAAATGATTATTGTAACTCATGAGCCTCAGCTTGAAAATGCAGCTGATAATTTAATAAAAGTAGAAAAAGTGAATGGTATATCAAAAGTAATAATTTAAATTACATTATTTCTTTTTTATTTTTTTTACATGGTTTCTGGTGCATCTTTAATTGAATCAATTATACAATTTGCATTCCATCCGACAATGGTTGCAGCTTTTTCTTCTAATTCTAATGGTACTGCTTCACTGCCTAATGGTCTAACTAAGACAATTGGTATTTCATATTGTTCACTAGCAGCTAATAATTCTTCAAAAAGCTCTTTATTATCATTATAAAGTCCTGCTAATAAGATAATTCTATCAACTTTTTTATAAAACTCTTCTCCAGCAGTAGCATAAGATCCAGACATTGATTCTTTCCATAAGAAATTTGCTTTTGAATATAATTTTTCAGTAAACATACCATATTCTTTGTTTTTGTCAAATCCGCTTGTAATAATTAAATTGTAAATCTTATCGTCTCTTTCATCTTCAAACATTTTCTCACCTTGCTTTTATTTTAAAATATTATAATATAAAAATATTTATTAATTTCAAAAAAGAAATATTAGTTAGTAACGATTATTTTAAGGAATTATTTTATATGAAAGCAGCAGTAATAGGTTTAGGCGTAGAAGGAAAAAAGGCAGTTAATTCTCTTTTAAAACATGATTGGGAAGTTTATGCTACTGATTTGAATATTAATGTAGATTTAGATGGATTAGATTTACCAAATTTATCATTAAATGTTATTGATGATAATCAAACAGTTTCAATTGTTGGAGATAGAATAAATATGGATTTGGGTTTTACAAATCCTAATGCGATTGAACAGTGTGATGCAGTAGCAATTAGTCCTAGTATGTTTGGAGGAGAATTTGCAACTAAATTGTTAAAAAATTCAAAATTATTAAGCGATATTGTAGATAAACATAAAGACATTTTCACAATTGGTATTACTGGAACAAACGGTAAAACAACCACTGTTCATATGATAAAAGAGATTTTAGAAAATGCCGGTAAAAAAGTTTTAGTCGGTGGTAATGGTGGTGGAGGCTTTTCAGGATATTATGATTTGATTCTTGAAGCTAATGAGGATGAATATGATGTTTTACTTGTAGAAGTATGTGATATGACTCTTGATTTTTGTAAGTATTGCTTTGATTTTGACATGATTGGTCTTACTAACATTGGTAATGACCATATGAATGTTCATAAAACCATTGCTAATTATAAAGATTCTCTAGTTAGATTTTTTGAAGCAAAAACCGTATTTACTGCATTTGATCAGGATTTCAATGCTGATTTCAAACAATCCAGTGATAAACACATAAACTATTTCGAATATCAGGATGAATTGAAACTATTTGGTAAGTTTAATTTGCTTAATGCAGGTCTTGCAACAGCAATTGCAAAAGAACTTAAAATTCCTAAAGATGTTATTAAATCAACACTTTCACAGTTTAGTGCAGTTGAAGGAAGATTAGATGTTTATAAAATCAACAGTGCTTCTGTATATGTTGGAAAAACTGATAATTCTGATGCATTAGAGTCCATTTTATCTGAAAGAGATTTTTATGCTGTATTTATAGGAACTCCTCGCCACAATGAAACTCACAGATTAGATATTTTAGATGTTGCTGTTAAATATGATCCTGAAGTCATTGTTTTATTCCCAGGATTAGATGATACATTGGATATGGCGATTTATAGGCTTAATTCTCTTGGATATATGGGAAATATCATTACAGTAAATTCTCTTGATGAAATTATAGCATTGGTTGCAGAGTATTCACATGAAGATGCAATTTTAATTGGTGGTAATGGTCAAGAAAATATTATAAATATTCAAGAGAGAATTAAATTGATTTCTGAAAAATTATAGGTGTTTAATAAGTTTTTTATATTATATTAAACATAATGAATATATGTTATTTTAATTATTATTGGTGTTATATAGATTAAGGTGTATTAAATGAGTAGAAGTTGGAGAAAAATTTCACTTACAATAATTTTATCATTGGCAATTTTAAGTATAGTATTTGCTGCATTGGGAGCAGCATCTAATGTTTCTTATAATGCTCATGGTATTGCTGAAGAATATAAACTTCCTATTGGTCAATCAATGTTTGAAAATCAATCTATTTTAGGTCAAAGAGAACCAATTACTGTTCCATTTATATCTAATGTTGGATTTTTAGCTCATCAAATTCAAGCATTAGATATTCAAGGGATAATATTAACATTAAATACTGGTATGGTTCCATTTGATTTTTCAACTATCTCTGGTGAGGGTATTGATTCATACGGTAATGTAGTTAATGTTAAAGGACCTGGATTTTTAACCTATGAAGGTGACAAGTTAGTTGTAAAATCACCTGATCATTATGTATGGGGTTACAGTGCTCCTTATAAATGGTTGGTTAAAACAGAAACTGGAGTAGATGTTGTAGAAAATGGTACTGTAATAAAATCTGTACCTGCAGAAGAAATTAAAAACTTAGAATATAAAAATGACTATTATAATGCAAGTACTATTGCATCATGGTATAATCATGATTCAGCTGTAGATGCTACATTTACTTTAGAAAAAGGAATGAGTGGATTTTCTGATGGAAGAAACAATATCAGTGCTTCTGATGTACCAAAAATATTTGGTCAGGATGTTGTAGATTATGCTTCTGAATATCCAACTGGTTCTCCAATTTTATTATACTCTGGAAATTATACTGAAGAAGCTGGTGAAGCATATTCAACTTACCTTGGTTCTCACCCAGAATATGGTGATGGAATTAGAGAAATAAACGCAAGACAATTTGTTTTTGCATGGAACGGAACTGTAATCCCACCTAACTCAACTTCAAGCGGTAAAGACTATGTTTACTTTGAATCTGCTAGTGATTCAAATGCACCTGGTGGAAGTGCATCCCATGGTGTATGTCCTCCTGCTAGAACATTAAGAGCAGCTGTTACTGCTGAAGGTTTCGATTTACCTGTTGGTATGTGCTGGGATGAAGATGCAGTTTTATTCGGATATAACCCTGCACAAGGAATCTATGTAACAAATAACCATGATTATCCAGTAAAAATCAACATGTGGACTGAAGGTGAAGGTACTGGAATGGCAATTTACTGTCAAATTGTAAGATATGTTCCAACTTAAGGAGCTTATCTTTATTTTTTCTTTTTTTATGTCAATTTCAACTATTATTACTGCAGCTGGAAAGAATTCCAGAATGAGAAAAGATTTAATTTCTCGTAACTTAGAATTAAAAAATAAACTTGTTTTACCATTTGAAGATAAAACTGTTATAGAGACAACTATTGATAATGCATTATCTGCAAATGTAGATGAATGTATTGTTGTACTTGGTCACTATGCATCCGAAATAAAAGAAGCTATTTTTGATAATTATGATGGTTTAGTTAAATTTATCACTAATGATCCAGTTGATGTAGGTTTATCAGTATCACTTTACAATGGTTTATCAAATATCGATTCTGATTTTGCATTATGTATAACTGCAGACCAACCTACTGTGTCAAGTGAAACATTCAATAAATTAATTGAAGTAAGTCAGGATGCACAAGATCCATTTCACACAATTTCTATTTTAAGAAGAAGAAAAACAGGCTTATTGGATACAGCTGAAGGATTAGGTATGCCTTTTATTGCTCCACGCTTAAATTTAATGAAATACTTAGAAAACGAAAATGATAACCTAAATCCTATCTTAAGAAAAATATTTGCTGATGGTTATACATTTTATGGAATAAAAGAAAAAAATGAAAAAGAGTTACTAAATATCAATCATTACGATGATTATTTAGCATTATTAGATTGATTCTAAACCAGAAATGACTTCTTCGATTTTAGCTTTACTAATACCAACGGTCATTTCATTATCTTTAATGTTTGCTGCTTTTCTAGAACCGTCACAGCCTAAAGTGAAATTAACATCTTCATTAATGTATGGATTTGAAAATGCATCTCCGCATAATGACTGAATTCCTGCAAATGAAGGTTTAATTTTCTCACCAGTTTTATAAACAATACTTTGAGCAAGTTTCATTCCACCAACAGGTTCACAGATAACTTGAATTACATCTGCTTCAAAATCAGCTTCATCTAAAGGAGCATAAACGATTGCCCAGTGAATATCTTTGATAATTGAAAGATCTGCAGTTAATTTTTTTGCAGTTTCTAAATCTTGGAATCTTCCTAAAGAGAAATATTTCTCACCGTTAGCTAATTTTTCAGGCATATCTCTTAGTCCAATAGCTCCTGCTCCACCTAAACATAACTGTTGTTCAAGTGTAGAGTAAAAAGAGTCTCCAAGTGATGCTTTTCTAACCATTTCGCAGTGTCTAATTTTTTCATCAATTAATTCAATGCCTTCAGGTAAATCCTCTTCACTTTTAATTAACTTAATTGCAACAGGTTTTGCATCAAGGTCAATTTTACTTTCAATTACTTCACAATATTTTTTGTTTGTATCTAAATTAGTCATAATAATCCCTTATATTATCGTTTGTATTATGGAATTTTAAAGTTTTTTGTATTAACAGTGTTATTTTTACAGAATGTTTTAAAATCACAAGCAGAACAGGTTCTTTCGTCTGAATCACCTTTCCAAGCGTCCTGAATTTTAGATCCTTTCATTTCTTTAATCATTGATTCTTCAATATCTGCAACAACACTATCAAATTTTAATAAAGCTTCATTTCTTGCATCTTCATTAACATTTATAATTCTAATAGATCTGTTCTGTTTAAAGCCATTGCTTAATTCTGGTGCTTTTTCATCTTCCTGCCAGTTATTAATTAAATCAATGTCTTTATCATATTCATATCCAACGTCTGTCAAACCAGTATTCAATTCTTCTTTAATTAAAACTAAATCCTCTTTTGACGGAACTAATTCATTTAAATAAAATATAATTCCAGCAATTATTGGCTTTGAAGATTCCTGTTGTGATCTAAGCCATGAATAAGTTAAAATCTGCTGTTTATGTGTTTCCCAGCTATTTTCAACTTTAGAATTATTAACTTCAACTGGGGGTCTTTTCATTCCTTTATAATCAATAATTATTTCATATTCATCTTCATCATCAAATTCAGCAAGTTTTTTTTGAAATTCTTTGTCTTTTTTAAGATATTGGAGAATTTTATTATCAAAATTGTCCAGATTGCTTTGTTCAACTGTTTTATTGATTTTAAGAGAAGTTAATACATCAACTACACCATTAATACCATAATAGTTTGAACGGCTATGATTTTCATCATAATTAGGCATTTTTCTTATACCTTTAATCAAATGTTCTGATGAATCAATTAACGGAAATAAATCCTTTCCCCAAATGTTAATAGCTTTTTCTGCTCTTGCACTTGCTAATTTCTTATGGTCATGTTCATTTAAATCATCAATAGTCCATTCTTCATCTGGCTGATTGTGAATACTGAAAAATAAATCTTCATCGTGGGAATATAATCCTCTAACCTGCAGTCTTAAATCAATTAAGTCTTCAATTGGTCTTATGTCCTTTTTCCAGTCCCAAGGGAATTGTGTGTTATTTTCATTCCATTGAATATATGCTTCTTCAATTACACCGTGAATAAATTCACCAAACCATCTTTGAACTGGCTTTGAAGGAGGTAGTGTTCCTTTATTTTGATATCTGTATTGTAAATTACATGTTAAATAAGATAATAAATCTCCAGTTACACTATATTCTGGAATCATGTATGATTTTGATCTTGATGGTAGTTTCATGCTAATACCTCCTAAATTAAGTAAATCTCTTTAAATCCAATATAGTTTTCATCTCTGCTCCATCCAAGAGCAACATTTGGAATTTTAAAGTAGTCATTTTTTTGTACATATCCCTCAATAGCTGAATTTAAACCAATTAAAATCAATACTTTCTCTGCTCTTGAAAATGCAACAAAATAACGTCTTGTTAAATCATCAAAGGATTTATCTTTTTCACTACGTTTGCTTTGACCTAATTCACTATATTTTCTAATTCTCTCTTCAAGGGTAAGTTCATTTTTAACTAATTTCGGGAATCTCAAATTCTGGGTTTTAATATTATTTTTATTAAATTTAGATCCCACATCTACAATTACCAATGGAAACTCCAATCCTTTTGACTGGTGAATGGATAATACGTTGATTCTATTATCTGGTAGTGTTTCAAGTAGTGTTTCATCAATTTTAACTCCTCCTGAAGAAATTGGTATGAAAATATTCCAAATAGCTTCAAGAATTGATTCATTTTCCTGTTTTTTATTTTTAAATGAAATATTTGAGTGATATTCATTAAAAAATCCAGTTTGAGTAATTGACTGAGTAATAGCTTCTAAATATACAATACCTTCAACATCTTCTTGTAATTCTTCAATCCATGTTGTTATTTTATATGCAAGTTCCATTAAACTGGCACTTTTAGGCCACATGTCTTGTCCTTTTGGTTGTCTAAGCTGCCAATGCATTACAAAATCAGATAATGTAATTGGTTCGTGAGGTTCAGGATTTAATTTAATGAAATCTCTGGCTTTCACTCTCCACCTATTCATATTAACATTTGCCATTTTTGGTATTGTTTTATCTGAGTTTTGCACTTCTCCAGCAGGATCAATACACTCAAGCATTAAACCGCAAAAAATACTTACAACATGTATATCTTGAAGTTCAATTCCTCTTGGATTAAATACTTCAATAGGATTTCTTAATTTCTTGAGATTTTTTCTTAAAAAACTTAAAAATGTTGGTTGACCATGTGTTGTTTCTTTTGGGGAAAATGATAAAATTGCAATATCTGATGCTGAACCGTATTCTCCATCAAGTTTAAGTCTTATCTCATCAACCTCTTTTCCTGCTTTAATATTTTCTTCATTTATTTGCTGAAACTTTGCAATATCCAAAGGTTCATTCACCTTTTTGAAAAATTCTTCATTTAAAATCTTAAGAACTTTTAATTTTGCTTCTCCTTTATTTACAAGCTGGTCAATTAATTTAGCTACATCTTTTGCAAGCATTTTAGGATTATTTCTAAACATTCCTAAAATAGGCATTTTATCGTTCTCAAAATCAGGTGCAATAATTTTAGGCTTGTTTTCAACTCTTGCATTTTGATATTCCTTGTCAAGTTCTGCAAACTGATTACAATGGTCAATAATATTTTCTGTTGAACGGTAATTTGTTCTTAAATTGATTTCTTCAACATCTATACCTAGTTTTTCATGAATACGCTTTTGATAATTAGTAAATAAGTCAACTGTTGCTCCTCTAAATCTGTAAAGGGACTGATCATCATCACCTACAACAGTTATGTTACCATTATTTTCCAATGCAGATTTTGCAATTGTAAAGTAGATTTCTTCCTGGAGAAGGTTAGTGTCTTGATATTCATCAATTAATACAATTTTTATTTCGTCTAAAAAAGTTTCTAAGTCTTTATTTTTTAATTTGGCGAGAAACTCAGATTCTAGCATTGTAAAATCAATAGTATTTCTTGTTTGTAGGGTGTTTTCATATTCTTTAATACAATCAAGTGCAATGCGAGCCCCACTTCCATCTTCTGTTTTATTATATAATTCATTGAAGTCTACTTTATCATAATAAATTCTATTTTTAATTTCAAGCAGTACTTCACTTATTTTAGATGGTTCTGTGAGTTTTTCACTGCCACTTACTTCTTTTAAGTATTCAACAAGCTTTTTGTTTCGATACTTTTCGTCTTCAATGAGGATTTTAATCATTGCAGATGTTGCTACAAAACCTTCAATAACAACGGACTGATTTTCACCAGGTTTTTTATACTCTCTGAGTAATTCTTCTGCAATACTGTCAGTTGTACCAATTTTAATCTGATTAAAATCAATTTTTATAATTTTTGTGATGGTATTAAAATCATCTGTTGTATCCAGAATATGATTTTTTATGGTATCTCCCCAACCTAAAATCCTGGAATACAATTCATCAGCCGCTTTTCTTGTAAATGTTGTTGCTAAAATTCTATTTGGTTCAATATCATCTACAAAAATATATTTTAGCAATTTAAGTACCATTACTGTTGTTTTTCCAGACCCTGGTCCTGCAACAATAAATAATGATTTATCACATGGTGCAATAACAGCATTTCTTTGATCAATATTTGAAGAAATATCTCTTTTAAGTATATTGACCACTATATCCTCAAATTCTTCATATGAAATCATATTTTCCCTCAAATTTAATATAATTTAATTTATGTTTTTTGCATATTATAAAATAATGTTAAGAGCATTTGAAAAGTAAATAGTGAATACTCGAATTATTTAAATATTATTTTGATTAAAATATAATTATTAATTTTAATTTTAGCTGGTATTATGTCTGAGATAAACAATATAGATATGTTCAAAAATGATGTGAGATTTAGAGAAAACATCGCACATATTGAAACAATACCTGCTAAAAAGGCTAGTTTTAAAAAAGTTGATGATTTAAACGAAAAGATTGTTGAATATCTTGATTCAAAGGACATAAAATTATATGAACATCAATCTGAGACATATGAAGCAATTAAAAATGGTGAAAATGTAATTATTACAACACCTACTGCATCAGGAAAAACATTGGCTTTTAATTTACCGATAATGGAGACCATGGTTGAGGATAAGGATGCAACAGCACTTTATATTTATCCTGCTAAAGCTCTATCCAACGATCAGTTACATGTTTTGGAAAATCTTGAAAAAGAACTGGATATTGATATAGATCCAAAGACCTATGACGGTGATACTCCAAGAACACAAAAAAGAGGAATTCGTGAAAACTCAAGAATTGTTCTAACAAATCCATATCAGTTGCATTTAATATTGTCCTGGCACCACCAATGGTCAAGATTTTACAAAAACCTCAGATATATTGTAATTGATGAATCTCATTACTATAAAGGAGTATTTGGTTCAAATGTTGCATTTTTAATTAAAAGATTAAAAAGAATAGCTAACTTTTACGGCTCTTATCCACAATTTATTTTATCTTCTGCAACACTTGCTAATCCATTGGAATTGGCTAACAGATTAACTGGTGAAGAATTTGTATTGGTGGACAATGATACATCTCCTAGTGGTGAGAAAGACTTTATTTTATACAATCCTTTCCAGAATTATGTTAGAAATAAGGCGTACACTCAAAATGCACCTTCCATACATATGGAAACTGAAAATATCTTTATGTACATGATGCTTAAAAACATCCAAACATTATGTTTTACTGTTTCAAGAAAAACCACTGAATTAATTGCAATGTGGGCTAAAAAGGACATGACTCAGGTTAAAGGAAAACTGGCTCATAGGATTGCAGCATACAGAGCAGGTTATCATCCAGAAGAGAGACGTGAAATTGAAGAAGGTCTTAAAAGTGGAAAATACCTTGGAGTTACATGTACAAATGCATTGGAGCTTGGAATAGATATCGGATCACTTGATGCTGTTATTATTTCAGGATATCCCGGAACTATGATTTCAACATGGCAGCAATCTGGAAGAGCAGGTAGAAGCAGCCAAAAATCAATAGCTGTATTAATTGCTTTTGAAAATCAGCTAGATCAGTATTTCATGAACAATCCTAAGTTTTTCTTTGATAAACCTCATGAAAACGCAATTATTGACTTGTCAAATCCTATTTTACAGGAAGCTCATTTATTATGTGCTGCAAAAGAATTGCCTCTTAAAAGAGGAGAGTCAGAAAAATACTTTGGAGTTTCTCAGGATGTTATAGATGAACTTGTATCTAAAAAGGATTTATATGAAAATCACCGTGGAGATTTCATGTATCCATATGATGACAATCCTGCAATGGACCATTCATTAGATCAGGTTTCATCAGAAGAATTCAAAGTAATGGTTAATGGAAGATTACTTGAAACAATGGAACGTTCTCAGGTTTATCGTGAAGCTCATGAAGGAGCTATATTAATCAATAAAGGGGATACATATGTTGTAGACAGTGTTAATCTTAAAAAAGGTTATGTAAATGTATCCAAAGAAACAATTGATTATCATACTATGGTTTTAAACAAAACTGAAACCAATATCAAAAAGAAATTATCAAAAACAAAATATGGTGATTTATTAATTCACTTTGGAGAACTTACTGTTAGTGAAGATTATTACAAATACAAGAAAATGCATTTCTCAAAACCAATGGGAACATTTCCACTTGATTTACCACCATTAACATTCAATACTAAAGGATTATGGTTTACAATACCAAAAGAAGTTAAAGATACTCTAAAAGACATGTTTCCTAATGATGAAGAAGTATTTGAAGGTGGACTTCACGGTGTTGAACATGCTTTAATTGGACTTTTCCCACTTCATACAATGTGTGACAGATTTGATATTGGTGGTCTTTCAACAAATTATCACGAAGACACACAGGAAGCTACAATTTTCATTTATGACGGATATGAAGGTGGTATTGGAATTACAGAAAAAGCAGTTGATGTTTTTGTTGATTTATTAAACTCAACCATTGATTTATTAAACAACTGTAAATGTAAAAAAGGATGTCCTTCATGTATTTATTCTCCTAAATGTGGAAATGATAATAAACCTCTTCACAAAGGAGCAACCAAATATATCCTGGAATACATGAAAAAACTAATTTCTAATGATTTTGCAGGTAAAAAAGAAGAAATAATTGAAGTTGAAGCAGAAATTGTTGAAACTGGTGAATTTGGTGAAGCATATAATTTATATAAATCCGGAGATTATTCATCTTCAAAAGATATTTTAAATAATATTTTATCAAATGATAAAAAACATGTAAAAGCACTAGCTTTAATGGCTCAGATATTGTATAATCAAGATCAAAAAGACATCGCACTTCTTTTTACTAAAAAAGCATTAGCTATTGATAAATCAAATGAAATGGCAAATGAACTTGAAGTACTTTTAACAAAAAAGAGCGAAGTTGAAAGTGAAACACAATTGTCAAGTCTTGATGATGTGGAAGTATTATTTGAGGAAGCATATGATTTATTTAATCAGGGTGATTTGGACTCAGCACTACCTATTTTAGAAAAATTACTTGATTTTGACTCAAGGCATTCTGAAGCTTTAGCATTAATGGGATTGATTCATTATCATTCCGGTTTTTTCCCAAAAGCAGTTGAATATTATAGAATGGCTATAAAAATAAATAAACATGGTGAAATGGTTAATGAATTGAAAATGAGAGTTTCCTAATTATTTGTATGGGGAAAATCCATTTTCAAAGTGTTCAATAGCTTCTTCCAATACACTTGGAATATCGATTTGCTGAGTACAATAGTCTATACATGAACCGCAGAAGGTACATTCACTAGCAGCAACCTTCTCATCAGCTATTTTTTCAAAGTACAATTTATAAATATTGGATTCAGGCTGGTTTTTACTTGTATTGTACAAACTCAAGTATTCTGGAATTGGTATCATTTCAGGACAGGAATCTACACAGTATCCGCATTCACTGCATGCAACAGCAAGTTTACTTGCAAGTTTTTGAGCCATTTTTTCTAAAAATTCTTCTTCTGTTTTATCTATTGGTTTAAAATTCTCATAGGTATCACAGTTATCAATTAAATCTTCCATTTTATTCATACCACTTAATACTATTTTTACATTATCAAGTGATGCGCAAAATCTTATTGCAAGACTTGCTATTGATTTATCCGGATTAAACTCTTTAAAATCATTTTTAATATCTTCTGGAGGATTTACAATAACTCCACCTTTTAACGGTTCCATTACATAAACATCTAAACCATATTCAACACATAAGTCATAGCATTTATGTGCTTCAATTGATGAATCTTCCCAGTCAAGATAGTTAAGTTCCAATAAAACAACATCAAACATGTCACCGTATTCTTCAAGAAATTCTTTTAATAAATCTGCCTTTTCATGAAAACTAAATCCAATTTTACGTGCAATGCCATCTTCCTTCATTTTTTTAACATATTCAAAGGTATTTGCATTAATTGCATTTTTAAGCCATGGTGTGTTAATATTATGAACTAAAAATACATCAAAATATGTTATTCCAAGTCTTTCAAGCATTTCATTAACAAATTTATCATTGTCCTTTTCATTTGTTAATAACCATGTTGGCATTTTATCGCAAATTTCAAATGATTCACGTGGATATCTCTCAACTAATGCTTTTCTAATGGCTGTTTCACTTGTACCGTCATGATATGCATAGGATGTATCAAAAAAATTAAATCCTTTTTCCATGTATAAATCAACCATTTGTGTAAATAATTCCTGATTTACTGATGTTGGGTCATTATCGTCAGTTGTTGGAAGTCTCATACATCCAAAACCGAATTTAGATTTGTAGGTCATAATTTTATCTCCATATGATTTAGGTAAAACTTAATATATATTATTAAAATCAATATTTAAATAAATTACATAGTTTTATTAATTAACAAAACTATACTTATAATATTAATGTTTAAGGAGTAGTAAAATGCATGAATTATCTATGGCTCAAGGCATAATTAATGCAGTATTAGATACTGCAAATGAAAATAATGCTACTGAAGTTAATGAAGTTACAATTGAAGTTGGAAGATTAGCTATGATTAATCCAGAACAACTACAATTTATTTTAGGTGTTTTAATTGAAAATACTATAATGGAAGATGCTAAAATCAATTTTAATGAAATTCCAGTAGAAATGGAATGTTATGATTGTAATTTCAAGGGTGAAGCTATACTAGATGATAGTGATCATTATGCACCTCTTGTTAAATGCCCTGAATGTGATAGTCTTAAAGTAGAAGTATTAAATGGAAAAGACATCATTGTTAAAAATATTGTTATAGAAAAGCCTGATGATGCTTAAGATTAAGGAGGAAGAAATATGCACCAAGTCGCTGATGTAGAAGTTGCAAAAAATATTATGGATGCTAATAAAAGATTAGCAGATAAAAACTTAAAAAATTTAGATGATAAAAACATTTTCTGTGTTGATTTTGTAGGAGCAATCGGTTCTGGTAAAACAACACTTGTAGAAGAAATTATTGATAATACTGATTACAAAATAGGTGTTCTTGCAGGAGATGTAATCTCAAAATTCGATGCAGGACGTATAGAAAAACATGAAGTTCCTGTTGTTGGTTTAAACACTGGAAAAGAATGTCATTTAGATGCACACCTTGTAGGTCACGGACTTGCAGATTTACCATTAGATGACTTAGATATGGTAATTATTGAAAATGTAGGAAACTTAATCTGTCCTGTTGACTTTGAACTTGGTTCCCATTTAAGAATCGTCGTTGTAAGTGTTACTGAAGGTGACGACACTGTAGAAAAACACCCAATCATTTTCCAAACCTCAGATGTTGTTGTAATCAACAAAGTTGATTTGGCAGATGCTGTTGGTGCAGATGCAGACAAAATGGTTGCTGATGCTAAAAAATTAAATCCTAATATTAAAATTATTAAATCCAGCCTTAAACAAGGTATTGGATTAGATGAAATTATTGGAGCTATTGAAGAAGCTATGAACTAAATTTATTTGGTGGTTTTATGAAAGTATGGATAGATATCTCAAATGCACCTCATGTAAGATTTTTTAAAGACGTTATTAAATATTTAGAAGCTGAAGGTGAGGATGTAATTGTTACAGCAAGGCAATTTGGTGATATCCATAAGTTAATGGAAATGTATGATATTGATTTCATTTCTGTTGGTAAACATGGTGTAAGCCTTTATGATAAATTAAAAGAGAGTACTTCAAGAGTATATAATCTTGTTGATGTTATACATGATGAAAAAGTAGATGTTGCACTTAGTAAACACTCTATTGAACTTCCTAGAATCAGTTTTGGTTTAGGAATTCCAAGTTTATATGTTCTTGACAATGAGCATGCATTAGCTGCTAATAAATTGACTCTCCCGTTATGTGACAGGATTATTACACCACAGATTATTGACATGTGGAAACTAATGAAATTCGGTGCAGATCCAAACTCCATTATCTCATATAATGGAACTTCAGAATTAATGCACTTTAAAGATTTCCAATATAATGACAATATCTTTGATGATTTAAACCTTAACTTAACTCATCCTAAAACCATCTTAATGAGACCTGAACCTTCTTTAGCATCTTACTTGGATGCTGACTGCAGCAAATCAGTTCTCTCTCCAATTGTTGATGAATTAAAAGATTTTGCTAATATTTTAATTCTTCCAAGATTTAAAGAACAGGCTAGGATTTTTGAAGGTATTGAAGGTGTTTCAATCTTAAAACCACCAGTAGATACTTCAAATATTATCAAAAAATGTGATTTGGTCATTGGTGCTGGAGGTACAATGAACAGAGAAGCTGCAATCTTGCAAACTCCTGTTATTTCATGTTATCCTGGAGAAACATTATCTGTTGATCAATATTACATTGATAAAGGCTTAATGTATCGTTCTCAGGATACTGATGAAGTTATTCATAAGGCATTAGAATTTATAGTCAATCCTCACAAGCAAATTGACCTTAAAACTGATGACTTATTCCAAATTATAATAGATAATTTATATGATTTAGCTAAAAATGGTAAATAGTTATATAATACTAATTTTAAATATTTAATATGAATTATTTATTCATTTATTTATTGGGCTGGTAGCTCAGATGGTAGATCGTCGCCTTGGCATGGCGGAGGCCCCGGGTTCAAATCCCGGTCAGTCCACTTAATTTTTTAAAATAAAAGAAAATTGTGATTATAATATGTTGTTAATTGCTCAAAACCATTTACAATTAATTGTTGAAGTAGGAGTAATGTTATTTGTATCATTAGTCTTCTGTCTCAACTTAATTCCGTTGTCACTTAGTATTGTAACCTTCTTATCCTTGTTTTTAATGGGAGGTTTAACACTCTTATTTGGTGCGGATATTGCGCTTCTTGTCTTGTTTTCAAGTCAAGCAGAATTTACACACCCATTTGGACCAATTGCATTACTTGGTACTGTAACAGCACTTGCTTCACTGAAGGTAATGTCGGAATCAGGTGTAGATATTAGGCCACTTAGAAGATTTGTTATCTTATTCTTAGGTGGAATCACTGTATTTGGTGGATTAATGCACAGATCATTTTTACTTTTATGGTTATTAGGATTATTCTTAGGATACTTAATGATTTCCAAATCCTTCAGAGAAAAATCTGTATTTACTTTAAAAAGAGTTATGATGTTCGTTGGTGCAGCAGGTGTAGGTTTTGTATTCCTTGAAGTTCTTGCTCGTGTAACTGGTATGACAATTTTCTCACCACTTTTAAGGATTGGTAGGATTGAACAATACTCCTTATCCAGTATTAAAATGGTATTAAACAACATTCAATTAATAGGACATAATGCACAGGCTTCATACTGGGGAGCAGATGGAACTGCATTTGCAGAAGGTTATATCTCTTTACCTATGCAATTAATCTTATTATTCGGATTACCATTCCCAGTGTTCTTTGGTGTTCTTGTAAACCAAAAAGATACAATCGATTACATGCTTCCAGGTATATTCGGTTGGGGATTCGACTTTGGAATATTAGGTCTTATAGGATTAATGGTATTCGTACTTGGAACTATCCTCATTGGATTTAAAGTATTAAAAATGTACAGACAAAAAAGAGAGAAAAACAATAAAAAATACTTAGGAAGAGAAGTATTATTAACAGGTGCATTAGCAGCATTCTGTTCACAAGCATTAATCGGATTATTCATCTTTAACAGATCCATCAACGGTATGGCATTGTTAACATTTATATTCTTAGGCACATTGATTTTAGCTAATGTTGTCTCATTAAAAACAAGATCATAAAGAGGTATTTGAATGAAAGCTTTAATTTTACTCGGATGTCCTGAAATTCCAGCACAAACTCCAATGGCAGTTTATGCTTCTAATAAATTAACAAAAATGGGTTATGATACAACAATTGCAGCTAATCCTGCAGCATCAAAATTAGTAAGAATATCTGACCCTGAAGAATTATATAACCTTAATTTAGTTGATTTGGAAAGAACTTTAGGCGAAATCAACGAAGGAGATTATGATTTACTTGTTGGTTTTGTACATAAAGATGCAGCAGCTTCATTTTTCGTAACATTTGACCAAATTCTCAATACAAAATCCCTTGCATTAGTATTCTCAAGAGATATGGATGAAATTGAAGAATTCGTCTCTATGATTGAAGAAAGTGGAAGCAATGCTTTAATTGCAGCTGTAAGAGCATTCCATAATCCTTCACCAATTAAAGTTAAATTTGATAAAGCTATCAAGGAGTTTGAATAAATGTCATTTTGTTTAGATACTTATCTTCAACAATCAGATGATTATGAAATCCACGCTTCAAAAGCAGGATTTAAAGATTGTGCAATGATTATTAGATTCAAAGCAGATGAATTAGTTTACATTAAACCTGGTGATGAAGTTTTAGGTGTTAGAGTTATTGGCATTCCACCAATCCCAATTGGATTTGATAAAACAAAAGGAACTGTATTTTTACCATACACCAAACCTTGTCATGGAACATCTGTTGTTGAGCTTCCAATCAATGAAGAAGAAGTTGAAAAGATTAAAAAACTTGATACTGGTAATAAAAAATGAAATCTACAGTTGTAGGTAGCTTTCCGGCCAAGGAAAGTTCACCATCTAATTTTAAAGATAAATTATTAAATACATTAGGAATGTATGACCCATTTAAAGAAGCTATTAAAAATAGTGTAATAGCTCAACTTGATGCTGGTGTTGATATAATTTCAGACGGCCAAGTTAGAGGAGACATGGTTTCTATTTTTACTAAATATATTCCTGGAATGAAAATTGAAGACGGAAATACTGTAATTGTATCTAAAATAAGAAATCCAACTCAGGAAATCTCAATTAAGGATATGAAATATGCAAAAAAAGTAATGAGTGATTATTATGGTGGTAAAATTCCTGAGGGTAATGGAATAAAAGGAATTATTACAGGACCAAATACTATTATTCATTCTTCCAGAATTGAATCTTTTTACAAAAACAAAGAAGATGCTATCCTTGATTTGGCACACAGTTTAAAATGTGAAGTTGATGCAATAGTTAACAAAGTAGATCCAGTTTACATTCAAATTGATGAACCGTTCCTTTCAACTGGAATGGTAGATATGAAAACTGCAAAAGAATCTATTGATATCATTCAGGATGGATTAGAAGTACCATTAGGTATGCATGTATGTGGTATTTTATCTGATGCATTCAAAGATTTAGCTAAATTCAATATTGATATTTTAGATATGGAATTTGCAGGAAATAATGTCAACCTTGATGTTCTTAAAGAAAATGCATCTTTACTTGGCAATAAAAAAGTAGGATTTGGATGTGTTGATTCATCAGTTAATACTGTAGATGACATTAAAGATATTGATGAATTGGTAAGTTGTGCTATTGAAATTGTCGGAAAAGACAATATCATTTTAGATCCTGACTGCGGTCTTAGAAGAGCTTCAAACGATGTTGCTTTTGACAAATTAAGATTAATGAACGAAATTAAAGATAAATACAGTTAATTAATCTGTATTTTTACTCTATTTTTTTAAATGGCTTGGCAATTAAATGAATTATCTAATTATTAACGGTTCACCAAGAAAGAAAATCACATATAGTGTTATAAAACAGGCAATTAGTAATTTTGATGGGAATTTTGAAGAAATCCACTTGGCTAAAGAAAAAATTCCAATGTGTAATGGCTGTTATAAATGTATTATGGAGGGTGAAGAGTATTGTCCTCACTATGATATAATTAATCCAATTATGGATAAAATACGCAAATGTGATGGAATTATTATTGGTTCTCCTGTTTATTCAATGAATGTAACAGCTCTTTTAAAAAATTTCTTTGATCATACTGCTTATTTATATCACAGGCCTCAGTTTTTTACTAAAAAAGCTCTTGTAGTTGTTACAACTGCTGGTGCAGGTCAAAAAAAGGTTGCTGATTATATTGATGAGAATTTAAAATATTGGGGAGTAAATAATATCTATAAACTTCATTTTGCATGTGGTGGAAAAGATTCACTTGAGAAAGATAAAATCAATAAAACAGCAAAAAAATTTGCTCGTGATGTTGAATCAAAGAAAATGCATTCTCCTAAATTTTCTAATATCATATCTTATAATGTATGGAGGGCAATGGCATGTTGTGATGATCCAATTCCTGCAGATAAAAAATATTGGTTTGATTCACAATTGGTTAGTCAGGAATTTGCCCCTGAAGTTAAATTAAACATCTTTAAAAAGTTGTTTTCTAAGTTTGTATTTTTCTTTTTTAGAAAAGTTTTCAAATAAATTTTCTTTTTTTATCAATTAAATATTAATAGGATGCTTTATTAAATATATGATTAGTAAAGTATATTTAATAATTTATTAATATTATTTTACTTATTTTATTAAATTTACTTTACAATTATTAAAATAGTAAAGAATGAGGATTTTATATGAAGAAAATTTTTGTATTTTTAATACTTTTATTATTAAGTATAAGCGTAGTTTCTGCCGTATCTGATAATGCAACTATGTGTAGTGCTTCAAATAGTGATTGTATTGATTTAAAATCCGATTCTTCTTATGTTTATGATTCTCAATTGCTTGGCGCTGAATCAAAAGCAACAGATAATATTATTATCAACCAAAGAAATTATAAAATGTATTTTGATGATAATAATGTTTTAAAAAAGGATTATAATGGCAAAGTTTTAACTTTCCAGGGTTCTTTTGTAGATAAAGGCGTTTTTACAATTGATGGTGAAAATACCAAAATAACTGGGAAAAATACATTATTTAACAATACAGTCTTTAATATTAAAGCAAATGGTGTAATGTTAACTAATTTAAACTTTGTTTTGAATAAAGAGTTCTCTAACAATGAATTTGCAGGTATATTAATTAATGCAGATAACGTTACTGTTTATAATGTTGCACTTAATTATACTGTACCTAAAAACTGCACAGGATTTGGAATTTATTCAAACGGATTAGATAAAGATTTATCTGATGTTAAATTGGTTAATAATACAGTTTATATGTATGGTAATGCATTACATGAAGGATATAATTATGGGGTTGTTTTAATTAATACACGTGATGCTATTGTATCTGGCAATAAAATTAACTGTTCTTTGCCTTTAAGACCTGTTGATTGGATGGCTGAGATATATGGTGGTATATCAATGGAAGCTGTTACAGGTTTTGCAGCAGACTCCTGTTTTAATTTAAGACTCTTCAATAATGATATCTACTGTGAAGTTAATGGTGTTGCTCTTGGAGAACCTACTTTGGATGCTGTAATTATCTATGCATGTCATAATTCAACAATAGAGCACAATACAATCACTCAAAGAGATTACATCACTAAAAAAGGTGAAGTTAATTACTTATATGGTTTAGATGTGTTTTTATGTAATAATGTTATAATTTATGGCAATACTATTGATATTTACACTACTGGGGGTAAAGAAGCTCATGGTACTGCTTATCCAATTCAAGTAACTGGGCAGGCTGAAAATATCACTATTGCATTTAATAGACTTACTAGTTTTAGTAACGGTCCAAACATTGGTATTTACTCACAAAATTACTATGGAATTACTCAACTTGAGATTATTAGTAATTTTATCAATGTTACTGGATTTGCTAGTAAACATCAATGGGCGTTAGTTGCAGGTATTGAATTACAAGACTCAAACGATGTTGTATTTAACAACACAATCATTGTCAGTACTGTAAATAAATTTGAAAAAGGTTTCAATGTTTATGGTGTGAGTTATTCTCAAACTACAAATGGAGACCATAAATACAATATTCAGTACAATAATGTAACTGTCAACGGTGATTATGCTGTTGCTCTTAAAGGAGGCAGTGGATCAACAGTTACAGATTCAATTGTTGCAAATAATATCCTAAATGCAAATAATTATGGTGGAAATCGAGTTGTAACTATTTCAGGTGGAAGCAATAATGTTATTGTAAATAACACTGATGGTTCTAAACCTGTAGCTGTAATGGATGTTGATAAATATTCTGATTCATTGAAATCTTATTTAAATAGTCCATTTAAGGGTACTGGATTGTCATTAGGTTGGTTAAATTCAGATTCTGCTTCTAATGGTATTTCTTCCAATAATACTAATGCTAATGATGTAATTGGGAATAATCCTAATAACAGTAGTTCTCAATCAACCAAGGGACAATTAAACTCAACTCATTATGCATATGGTTCATCTGGTATTTCTATTGCTAGTGCTTCTTCAGCTTCTGCTGGTGGAAATGGTATTCTTGCTGGTAATGATCAACAAAAATCCTATGAAGTTAGTAAAAAAATAGATAATAGCAAAGATGAATTCAATTTAAGGTTTATTATTTGTGTCCTGTTTATTATAGCATTATTAGTTGTAGGATATAAAGCAAAAAGAACAAAAGAAGAATATTAAATAGTTTTGTTAAAACAAGTGTGAATACTTGTTTTTTTTTATTTTTTTTTAAAAAAGAGATAATGAATATAAAAATTATCTATATTCATGTTTAAAGTTTTTGTCATATAGCTTAGATGGATTAAAATCACCAGGGTCTAACACATCTCCCACTATAATCATTGCAGTCTTTGTTATATTAGCATCTTTTACTTTTTGTGCAATATTATCGAGGGTTCCTCTAATTATTTCTTGGTCTGGCCAAGTAGCTTTTTTAACAACAGCTACTGGAGTAGTTTTTTCATAACCTACAAGTAACTCATCAACTACTTTATCAATCATACCCACACCTAAGAAAACACACATAGTAGCATGATGTTTTGAAAAACTAGCTAAACTTTCACCGTCAGGCATTGGAGTTCTACCTTCAGGACGTGTAATAATAACACTTTGAGAAATTTCAGGTAATGTTAATTCAGTTTCAAGAACACTGGCACTACCAAATAAAGAACTTACACCAGGGATAATTTCGTATTCAATGTCATGTTTTTTAAGTTCACGGATTTGTTCTGCAATTGCACCATAAATGGAAGGATCACCTGTATGTACACGAGCAACTAATTTTCCTTCATTAACAGCTTCAGTAATTATTGCATCAGTTTCATCTAAATTCAAATAAGCACTGTTGTGAATTTCACAATCATCACGAGCAGGAGATAAAACATCTGGGTTAACAAGAGAACCTGCATAAATTATTACATCAGCTTTTTCAATAACGCTTCTTCCTTTAACAGTTATTAAGTCAGGATCTCCAGGACCTGCACCAATGAATATAACTTTTCCTTTCATATCCTTGATTTTTATTTAAGGTATTATTTAATAATTATGTATCATAATTGACTTTTATTATAAGTTAACTTTATTAACAGTTAAATTAATTAAAAAATATGGATGAACAGGGTTTTATTTCTGCTGAATACATTTTTGCATTATTTATGATATTTATTATTGCCTGTAGTTTGTTATTTTATTCATCATCAATTATAGATGCAACTGTTAATATTGAAAACTCAATTACTCATAGACTTATTTTAGATGAAGTTTCTAATGTTATAAGTCAGGTAAACTCAAACGGTGAGGGATATTCAAAGTATCTTAAATTACCATCTGATAAAGGTTATTTTGAAATAACTGTTGAAAAATCAAGACTAATAATTGAATATGACAATAAAAAAGGAGAATCTATGATTCCTTTACTAAATATAGATTCAAAATATAAGCTAATTAGTGGAAAGAAGTATTTAATTTCAAAAAATGAGGGAAAGATTGTGATACAATGAAAGATAGTAGAGCTCAAATTTCTGCAGAATTATTGTTTTTATTTGGTGTATTAGTCCTTGTTTTCATGATTTCTGTTATATTTATTGCAAATCAGAATGAATTAAATACCGCAATGGCTGCAGCTCGAAGTGGTGCTATAGAAGGAATTGCACTAACATCAAGTGGAATATATCATATAGATACATACCGTGAGTATTCTAATT
The DNA here is from genome assembly GCA_029219465.1 of Methanobacteriaceae archaeon. Classification (NCBI taxonomy): domain Archaea; kingdom Methanobacteriati; phylum Methanobacteriota; class Methanobacteria; order Methanobacteriales; family Methanobacteriaceae; species Methanobacteriaceae archaeon. Next base: position 33,782 of record JAQXTL010000019.1, read on the forward strand.
CAGATATGAATATTTTAAATCCCTATTGTGTTGAACTGGTTAATGTTTCTTATTTGGAAATGGGAATGGACAATAACTATAATAAAAAAAGAATCCAGTTTAAGGTATATGCAAAAAGCTCAAAAGAGTTTAATAGTGATGAGTTGGTTTCAATTGGGGATAGAATTAATTATAATTTAAGAAAATCAGTTGCAATTAGTTTTAATTCAACAGATGCAACCAATAAACTTTATAATCCTGTTTTCTCACAGCATTATGTATTTACAACAGCAAATGTAAAATGGGTTTAGATATTAAAAATACGGCGTGCATTATTGGTAGTGATTTCATCAACACTACTGATATCAATATTTTTAATTTCAGCTATTTTTTCAACTGCTTTTACTACATTTACAGGTTCATTTCTCTCATCTTTGGTCATTGCCAAATAAGGACTGTCGGTTTCAGTTAAAACATAATCCAAATCGATTTTTTCAATTAAATCCTGATGTTTTTTAGAATAACAAACCATTGTGGAAAAACTCATATAAGCATTATCCATATTCATTATTCTTTTTGCAGTTTTTAGGCTTCCACCATAGCAGTGGAAAACAAAATAAGGAATTTCTTCATAGTTTTCAATAATATTAACAGCCTTTTTTTCACAATCCCTTACATGCATTACAATAGGAACATTATATTCATTAGCAAGCTCTAAAAAACTGGTAAATATTTCCTGTTGCTTTTCACGTAATGTTTTGTCAGTTACATAAAAGTAATCCATTCCAACTTCACCAATAGCTACAATTTCATCAATATGTTTGATAATGTTTTCATGAGCAAGTTTTAATTCTTCTTCGGTTGAATTTTGTGAACTTACTGGATGAAAACCAAATGTTGGATAAATAAAACCAGGATTGTCTTTTGAAAGCTGTAATACATCAAGGTTACTGTCATTACTGTAACCTGAAACAATTACATTGTCCAATTTATCTTTAGCTCTTTTAATAACTTCATCTCTGTCGTTATCAAAATCTTCAAAGTCTATATGACAATGTGTATCCATCATATTAAGCACCAAATCTCCTGTCTCTTGCCTGATATGATCTAAGAGCTCTTAAAAAGTCAACTTTTCTAAGTTCAGGCCATAAAGTTTCACAGAAGTACAATTCAGAGTATGATGATTGCCAGAGTAAAAATCCGCTTAAACGTACTTCTCCACTGGTTCTGATAATTAAGTTAGGATCATCAAGTCCACCGGTGTAGAGGTTTTTACTTACAAGATCTTCATCTACATCATCAATAGATATTTTTCCGTCTTGTACGTCTTTAATAATCTTTTTAAATGAATCAATAATTTCTAAACGTCCATCGTATCCAATAGCTAAGTTGAGGAATCTTTTATTGTAATGAGCAGTAGCATCTTCTGCTTCTTTAATTGCTTCTTTTACATTGTCTGGGAGTAATTCAGTTCTACCCACTACTTTTACTTTCACTTCATTGTTGTGTATTTTTGGATTGCTGACTAATTTTTTAAAGTTAATAACAAATAAGTTCATTAATCCTTCTACTTCATGTTCGGGTCTGTTGAAATTCTCTGTTGAGAAAGCATAAGCGGTAATAATTTCAATTCCAAGTTCAATACTCCAATCCAATACTTTTTCTAGAATGTCCACACCTATTTCATGTCCTTTAACAACATCAATGTTTCCCTGTAGTTTTGAGAATCTCCTGTTACCATCCATAATAAAAGCAACGTGTTTTGGCATTTTTTCGGGAACTAAACCTCTTGAGATGTACCATTCATATAACCTGTAAAGTATATTTTCTGCCATTTTATCTCATCCTTATTTAAAAATTGTCTAATTCATAGGCTAATGTTAGACTGCGAACATATCCTTCAATACTTTGATCTCTACTGGTATCAATGTATATTTTATCCATTCCAAAGGTTATTGCACCATAACTTGGCCATGAATTAAGTAAAACTAATGTTCTGAAAATAATATTTCCTACTCTTCCGTTTGGAGCAACGATAACGTTACATCCATCTTTAATTGCTTTTTCAACTAATATATAGTAATTTTCAACTTCTTCATCAGTATTTTCTTTAATGAGTTCTGTTAGTTTTTCACTATCAGTAATTGATTGTGATACTTCAGGTCCTCTTCCAAAATCATCTTTTCTTCCTTCTGCAAGAACAGCGATTTTTGGTGTTTTTCCAAGTCTTTTTAAAAAGTCAATACAGTTTTTAACAATATTCAATCTATCTTCAACTGTTTCACCTTCATCAATTCCAACAGGAGTTAATAAAAATTCATATTCATCTCCATTAACATATGTTGCTCTTGTGATGTTTGGATAGACTGCTTTTAATTCTTTCATGATATTTGAAGCGGGAAGTGATCCGCGAACTACACCATGAATTTTATCATCTAAAACTGCTTGTACCATATCTTTATCACGATATATTAGTTTTAAATTTGTTTTTGGGTGTTTTTCTTTAAAAATATGGCATGCCTGTATTATATTTTCATTTTCTCCAACACCAATAGCTATTGTTTTCATTGGTTTATACTTTTATTATTTCTTATATAAATTAATTTTTCTTAACTGAATATTATATCATAGTTTTGACGTTTTACTAAACTAAAAAAATTAATAATGTATAGTATTAATATTATAATTATGAACGTATCTGAAATCGTGATTGAACAGACACATCTAAGGCTTAAAACTGATATTGATAATCATAATCTTAAAAATCATATTTTTTTTCTAAGAAGAGACTTAAAAAATTATATTTTTAAAAATCCGGATTTTCAAGTATCTCTAGAACCCATTAAATGTGAAGATAATGCTCCATTAATAGTAAGAAAGATGGTTGAAGCATCTACTATTGCAGATGTTGGTCCTATGGCCTGTGTTGCAGGTACAATATCACAATTGTCTCTAGATTATTTGATTGAAAATGATTCTAAATATTCCATTGTTGAAAATGGTGGAGATATAGCTATTATTAATGATGAAACTGTTTTATGCGGCATATATTCAAATAATCCGATTTTGGGAAATAATATTGCATTTAAGTTAAAACCAAGAAAAAAACCACTTGGAATATGCACTTCGTCTGGTAAAATAGGCCATTCTATTAGTTTTGGAAAATCTGACAGTGTTAGTGTTATTTCAAAACACCCTGCTATTGCAGATGGTCTTGCAACAAGAATAGCAAATGAGATTAATGGTGATAATAGCGAACAGAAAGTTTCTAATGGTTTAGAATGTGCTGAATATTATTCGGAATTTTTTGATGGTGTATTAATAATATCACAGGAAAATGTTGGAACTGTTGGAAAATTACCAAAAATAATTGAAACTACTGAATTTGATGTTAATGTAATTTAAGTAAAAATATTGCATTTTATTCAAGTTTTTTAGTGTTTTTATATTGAATAATACTTAACTGAATATAAAGTAACGTTTTTTGGAATGCAAGATATAAATATTAGTAGTAGTAAATATTAACTCATAAATAGTTTATTGGTGATGTTTTAACTAATTTGATTTTAGTTAAAATGGGGAGATTATATGTATAAAGATGAAATGATTCAACTACATCAATTTTTAGTATATGTTTTGAAATATTTAGCAGAAGATGACCAAATTACAAATGATTGCAGTGAGTACATATCCCTAAAAATAAGTCCTCATCATATTCATAAAACAAAAGCAGAACATAAACACGCTATTTTCGTGCTTTGTAAAATTATTGCACAGGTTGTTGCTGATAAAGAAAACAACTCTATTCCAGATAATGTTCGTAATTCCCTTGGAGATTTAGTAACAAGATCTCAGGTTGAACTTAGTGCAAAATAATCTTCTTTTTTTATTTCATATTATTTTTTTATTTTTTCTAAAAAGGCAAAGTTTAATTAATTATAATTTCATATTTAATAATATTACAATTACATAGAATAAATAACGATTGTTATATAATTAACTTAGAGATGAAATTATGAAATCTTTTGAATTTTTATCAATACAACGTGAGAACAAACCTAGAAATAAAGGATTAACAATGGTTTTAGACAAAGGATTAGGTCTTGAAACCGCAGCTAGCTTAATGGATATATCTGGGGAATATGTTGATTATTTAAAATTTGGATGGGGAACATCCATTGTACACGAACAGGAAATAATCAAATCAAAAGTAGAAATGTACAAATCTCACAATATCACTCCATATACTGGAGGAACACTTTTTGAACTTGCTTATACTAAAGATAAACTTAACGAATTCTTTGAAGAAGCACATAATTTAGGTTTTGAGGCAATTGAAATCTCTGATGGATCAACAACCATCCCTCATGAAACTAAATTGGAATGTATTCAAAATGCAGTAGATAATGGTTTTGAAGTATTATCTGAAGTAGGTAAAAAAAATCCAGTTTTAGATAAAGAATTAACAATTGATGAGAGAATTTCCTACATGCAAGCTGAACTTGATGCAGGTTCCTCCCTTGTTATTGTTGAAGCACGTGAAGGTGGAAAAAACATTGGAATTTTCGATAAACAGGGAAATGCTAAAGAAGATGAAATTGATATCATTTTAGACAATGTAGACTCACAAAAGATTCTTTGGGAAGCACCAAACAAAGATCAACAAGTATTTTTCATTTTAAAACTTGGAAATGCAGTTAATTTAGGTAATATTTCTAGTGAAGATATTACATCTCTTGAAACCTTAAGAAGAGGATTAAGAGGAGATACTTTCGGAAAATTATAAAAGGGATGCATATAATTGACTAATAACAGAACAATTGATGAAATCAATAATAAAATAGCTAATGGTGAAGCTAATATCTACACCGCAGAGGAATTTAAAAAACTCATCAAAAAGGACGAAACACCTAGTTTTGATGAAGTTGATGTAGTTACCTGTGGTACATGTGGAGTAATGAGTGGAACTGCAGCTATACTAAACTTTGTTGTATCTGGACCTGGAGAATTCATAAGAGCAAATGAAGTTTACTTAAACGGAGTTCCAGCAAATGCAGGGCCTTGTCCTAATGAATGGTTAGGATCCGTTGATGCAATACTTCACGGAACCACCCACTCTATCCATGATAAAAATTATGGTGGGGGATTCTTATTAAAAGATATTCTTGAAGGAAAAGAGATTGATGTAAGAGTTGAAAGTGCAGACGGTAAAACAATCAAAAACACAATAACAAAAGAAGATATAATAAGAGCACAAATAATCGGTACTCGTATGGCATTTAAAAACTACACTGCATTTACCAACCCTAATAAAGAAGCAATATCCTCAATCTTTGCTGCAACTCCTCTTGAAGGAGACTTAAAAGGATTAACATTTTCAGGATGTGGTGACTTAAATCCACTTCAAAATGATGTTTCTCAAAATGTAATAAAAGAAGGAACTAAAATTCTTTTAAACGGAGCACAGGGTTATGTACTTGGTAACGGAACAAGATCAAGTGCTGAAAAACCAAACCTTATGTTAACAGCAGATTTAACACAAATGGATCCATATTATATTGGTGGTTTTAAAACTGGACAAGGTGGAGAAGTCTATGATACAGTAGCTATCCCAATACCTGTATTAAATGAAGAAATTTACAATAATCTTTTAATCACTGATGATAAGGTTAATATCCCTGTTTCTGATATTAAAGGACGTCATTTACCACTTACTCAAACTAACTATGCTGAATTGTGGGGAGAATATAGCTTAAGACCACAATATGACAGAACTGAATGTTCTAAATGTGATTCATGTATTGTAGAAGAAATCTGTCCTACAAATGCATTTGAAAATGAAAGATTGGATTTAGCTCACTGTTTCGGTTGTGGAATGTGTGCTAACTACTGTCGCCACGATGCATTTGATATGCAAACAGGTAGTGTTGATTTAACAATAAATGATAATGATGTAAATATTCCAATTATATGTAGACAATCCGATAGATTAAGAGGAAATAAATTAGCATTAAAATTAAAGAAAATGATTCAAAATCAAGAGTTTAAATTGTAGGTGTTTATTATGCAAAAAATTACAGACTCTCCCATTGATTTTGCAGAAAAAATCATTGAAGATGTAAAAAACTCAAAAGAGGATGGAGTTTTAAAATGTGTTCAATGTGGTATGTGTACATCAACATGCCCAGCAGCAATGCATTCTGACTATAATCCTCGTGACATAATCGAGAGAGTATTAGAAGGAGATTTAACAATACTTGAAGATGATTGCATCTGGAATTGTTTTTATTGCTACACCTGCCATAGTGTATGTCCTGTAGGAAATAGTGTATGTGAAGTTAATCAAATTTTAAAACAATTCGCAATTAAAAATGAAATAGGATATGACAAACTCTATGAATACATGGGATTTGCAGATTCCTACTTCACAGCAGCTATTGGGGCAATTCCTGAAATATTCTTCGAAGACATCGACCGCGATGTTCCTGGATGGTGGGATTTCAGAATGAATCTTGATGAAATCAGAGAAGAATTAAAACTTGATCCTCCTTTAATGCCATCTGAAGAAGTAATTGATGAAGTAAGTAAAATCTTAACAATTACTGGTTTTAAGGACAAAATAGAAAAAATTAGAGCAACACAGGAGCAAAAACAATGAAATCCATTCCTGATAAAAATATTCTTCTATTTAGAAGTTGTCTTGTTAGTGTTGAATACCCTGGTGTTGAAGCATCAACTAAATTTGTATTTGATAAATTAGGTGTTGATTATGCAATATCAGAAAAACAAACCTGCTGTACAGGACTTGGACATTATTCAGATGTATTTGACCAGGTAGACACAACAGCTATAGGTGCACGTAATTTTAAAGTAGCTAGTGATTTAAATCGTAAAAATCTAGTTATGATGTGTGCAACATGTTATGCAATCAACAAAAAATCAGTAAAATTACTCAACACTAAAGATGATTTAAGAAATCATATCAATACATTATTTGATGAAAATGGTTTATCTCATTTAAAATACGAAAAAGATGATTTAAAACCAACTGAAAACATTTTCCATGTAGTAGATATTTTATATGGTAAAAAAGATGAAATTAAAAAGAATATCAAATATGATTTAAGTGACTATACTATTGCAACTCACCATGGATGTCACTACTGTAAAGTACACTATGAAGACACAATTGGTGGTGTAAGAGATCCTAATATTCTTGATGAATTAATTGAAGAATGTGGTTGTAAAACAATAGGATGGTATGATTATAAACGTACAACATGCGGAACAGGATTTAGACAAAGATACTCCAATCCTGATTTATCATTTAATGTAACTGCAGACAAAATGAACTCAATAGCAGATGAAGATGTAGATATATTAGTTCATTTATGTCCTAACTGTCACATTCAATTTGACAGATACCAACACTTAATTGGAGAACGTGAAGGTAGAAAATTCAAAGCTATTCACCTTAATATCACCCAATTCCTTGCACTAGCAATGGGTGGAGATTTAGATAAGGTAATAGGTGCTAAAACTCATACTGTACCAATAGATTCAGTAATTAATGAATTGAAGGAGGTCAACAAATGAGGGATGATTTAAAAATTGGCGTGTTTTTATGTGAGTGTGGAGGAAACATTTCTGACACTATTGATTTAGATGAAGTAAAAGCAGCACTTGATGTAGAATTCATTGGACAATTTGAAAATTTATGTTCACTTAACGGACGTAAAATTATTCGTGATGCAATATTTGACCATGATTTAGACCGTGTTGTAGTTGCAGCATGCTCACCAATAAGCCACGAAAAAATATTCCAGGATTATATTAAACCATTAAATCCATATTTGATGGATATGGCAAATATAAGAGAACAATGTTCCTGGGTACACTCAGACAAACAAAAAGCAACTCATAAAGCTATTACTCTTATTAATGCATCTATCGAAAAGGTTAAACAATCAGATGCAGTAGACCCAATTTATTGTCAAACTCCTGATGAAGTAGCAGTTATTGGTGGAGGAATAGCTGGAATGAACGCAGCTTTATCTCTTGCCAAACAGGGAACAAAAGTTACCTTAATTGAACAGTCCCCATCCATTGGTGGACATATGGCTAAAATTGGTAAAGTATTTTCACCTGTAAAAATTGCAGAAGAATGTGGAATGTGTCTTTTAAATCCAATTTTAAATGAGCTTGTCTGGAACGAAAATATTGAAGTATTAACAAATACTAAAGTTATTGAAGCAGAAAGACGTGCTGGAACTTACAATTTAATATTGGAGAAATCTCCAAGATATGTTGATGTTGACAAATGTATTACATGTGGTAAATGTGCTGAAGTATGTGAAGTTGAAGTTCCAAACGACTGGAATGACAATTTATCTTTAAGAAAAGCAATTTACAGACCATTTGGTCAATCTTATCCTGAAGCATATGTTATTGATATGGATAACTGTTCCAAATGTGGTGATTGTTTTAGACAATGTAATATGAAAGCTATTAGGCTTAAAGGAAAACCTGAAAGAATTCCTCTCCAAGTAGGTTCCGTTGTTGTAGCAACAGGCCATAAACTCTTTGACATGGAAAAAAGACCTGAATATGGATACACACGTTATGATGATGTAATAACACAATCTGAATTAGGTCGTATTACTGGAGTTAATGGACCTACAAAAGGTAAACTCTTAAAATCAAATGGAGAAGTTCCAAAACGTGTTGTAATGATTCAATGTGTTGGTTCAAGAGATGAAAAACCAGATGGACACAGGTATTGTTCTAAAGTCTGCTGTACAGTAGCTTTAAAGAATGCTAATATTATTAAACACAAATATCCTGATACAGATGTTCTAATCTGTTATACTGATGTTAGAACTCCAGGAATGTTTGAAAAGTACTATAAGCACACTCAGGAAAATGAAGTACGTTTCATTAGAGGACGTCCTGGTGAAGTAGTTAAAAAAGGTGAAAACTTCATTGTAAGAACAGAAGATACAATCAAAGGAGAATTTGTTGAAATTGAAGCAGATATGGTTGTTTTATCAACTGCAATGGAACCATCAGAAGGAACCGAAGAGATTGCAGAAATCTTAAATGTAGGTACTACTGAAGATGGATTTATTAAAGAATCTCACCCTAAGATCAAACCAGTTACAACAGATGTACAGGGTATATTTGTATGTGGAACCGCACAAGATCCAAAAGACATTACAGATTCAATTATGCAGGCAACTGCAGCTGCATCAAAAGTTAATGAATATAACTACGGTGGTGTAGAAATCGAACCATTTATTGCGGAAATTGATACAGAAAAATGTATTGTCTGTGGAGATTGTATATCAAGATGTAAATATAAATCCATGAGCATACAAAATGATGAGGTTTATATTGATCCAATGAGCTGTACTGGATGTGGTAAATGTCTTATCGGATGTAATCAAAGAGCTATTACAGTTAACGGTAACATTGATGAGAAAATCATATCTACAATCAAAGGAGTTTTATCTAAAAAACAAGAAGGCCAACGTATGATTTTGGTATTCTTGGATAATATCGGTTATACTGCTGCTGATAATATTGGTGTAAACAGATTATCCTATCCTGAATCTATTCATATTATAAAAGTAATTTCAGTAAATCGTGTAAGACCAAGACATATTCAATATGCACTTGAAAATGGTGCTGACGGTGTATTTATTGGTGAATTCCCTGGAGATTTAATGTATGATGAAGTAGAACGTAAAATCCACGGAGTAAAAGATAGAATTGCTGAAATGGGTGAAAATCCAGAAAGAGTAGCATTTTCAAAAGTATACATCCCGTATTTCTCAGGACTTGCTCGTAAATTCATTGATTTTGATAAAAAAATCGAAGAATTAAATAAAACAGATTAATGAGGTTTTATCCTCATTTCTTTTTTTTATAAATCGTTTCTAAAATTAATTTTAACTCCAAAACCTTCAGGTAAATCTAAAATTTCTAATTCACCATCAATTTGTTTTGTTAAATTTCTAATGATGGTAAATCCTAAACTTCTTGATTTTTCCACATCAAAGTCTTTAGGAAGTCCTCTACCATCATCCCAAATGGTTAATTTGCATAAATTGTTTTCTTCTCTATATTTAACATAGAAATTACCTTTTTCATCATCATCAAATGCATATTTTATTGAGTTTAAACCTAATTCATTTATTATTAAACCAAGAGGAATTGCTTTATCCATATGTAATTCATGAGATATGATATCAAGATGCAATTTGATGTTAGAGGAATATAAGTTAAATAAGTTTTCCAAGGTCAATTTAAGATATTCATCAGAGTTAACGTGAGTAATATCTGAAGAATTATAAACCTGCTCGTGAATTGAAGCCATTGAAAGAATTCTGTTTCTAGTTTTCTTTAAGATGTTTTCATAGTCCTCATGGTTGAATTTTAATTCAAGATTAATTAAACTTAAAATGATTTGCAAGTTATTTTTAACTCTGTGGTGAACCTCTTTAAGTAAAATTATCTGATTAACAATAGAATCTTCTAAATCTTGTTTAATTTCAATATCTTTAGTAATATCCTGTAAAAATCCATTAATTTTTCTGTTTTCGAAATCAGTTTCAATATAATTACTGGAATAGAATCTGATATATTTGGTGTTTCCTTTTCCAGTTACGATTTCTACAATTGTATCAAGATTTATTGTATCTCCAGGTTTACAATTTGCAGATACTTTTTTATATTTATTCATGATTTTCTTTTGATCTTTTGGTGTAACAAAACTTCTAATAACGTCGTATCCATTCAAGTTACCTGATAACTGTGTTTCTAGAATATAATTAAGCTCTTCTGTCCATTTAATGTTATTAACATCCCCGTTTACAATTACAATTTTTGATATTGATTCAATTTTTTTAAGAGTTTCTTGAAGTTCAATTGATTCTTCACGTAAAATTTTACGTTCCAAATCTTGTTTAACCCATTTTCTAGAATAATAAACAAAAATTACTATTACAATAACTAACGAAGATGTTGTTGTTACAAGGGAAATATTTCCTATATAACGAACGATTTCAGGTCTTAAAAGTTTAATAAGAGAGTAAATAAGAGCAATTGCGATAATTGCATGTTTCATTACATTATATGCCTGACGACTTGCAGTTGATTTTTGGGTAAAACTTTTGAATATTCCATTTTTGGTTGGGAGCATAACAAACATCAATGAAATCAAAATATGATAACATAAGTAATGTATTATTCTCGCATACATATCATCTCCAGATCCTAAATAGTAAAGAAATCCTCCAAATCCTGTAATTGCGGAAGTTAGAGCAATAATTTGCATAGGATTTTCATATTTTCTTAAAAACATACATAATATACATGAAAATAACACAACGGAATTCTATAATCCGAAGAATTCTGTTTTACATTTAAAATTAATTACATTATGTAAACCAAACATATGAAAATATTATAAAAACATTAATAATAATATAAAACATGTGATTAGAAAAGATATATTAGAAAGTTTTTTCATTTTAGGATTAGAAGATGTCACTAGGAAAAATGACAATAATACAAAGAAATAATATGCATAAGCTTTTGCACTCTCACCTATGATTACAAACAATGGGTTTAATGGAATAATATTTGAATTTATAATCCAAACAAGCCCAGTATAATAGGAGTACAGCACATAATAAACGAGATTCTTTCAAACTAATTTTATCAATTTCGGAATCATTAAATTTAGTAAATAACTCTTTAGTATTCATGTTTCACCCATATTTGTTAATATATTTATAAATATATTATTTTTAATATATATTGGACTCTTTCAAAAACTTTGTTGATTTGAAATTTTTTGATGAAAATTGGTTTGGAATTTTTTATTTTGTCTAAAAATAGTTAAATTTAATAAATAAGTGGAGTAAAAGTTTTTATCATGCTAAA
>JAQXTL010000020.1 GCA_029219465.1 Methanobacteriaceae archaeon
AAGGTTATCCCGGTCCTAAGGGTAGGTTATCCACGTGTTACTGAGCCGTACGCCACGAGTCTAAACTCGTTCGACTTGCATGGCTTAATCGAATCCCAATAGCAGTAGCATCTGCCAGGATCAAACAGAATTGAACACAAACAGAAATACACTAATTATTAGCATAATTGAAGTACACATAAAAACATAGACGAGTATTTGCACAAAAATCTGATAAAAACTAAAAGTTTCTATAATCAAATTTCACCACATCTACAAAACGTACATCATACCCGAAAAAAATCAGGTACTCACAAGCACATTTATTAGATAATTTTAATAAACATGATAATTTATAGCTACGTGCGGAAAAAGCAGTCATCATAGTCATAATTGCTCCATGCAATTTAACTTAAACCATCGCCATAAAACACATAGCACATACTATAGATACAGAAATATTATTAACAAAAATAATTAAAAAATATTGCAAAAATATTTATAAAATTAAAATAAGAATAATTAATTCAAATTATTAAAAATTAAAAATAAATAATCTCCAAATAACAATAAAACAAAATATTATCAAAATAAAATATGAAATTTATAATTCTTAATTACACAGATGAAAATAAAATCAATGATGAGAAATAAATAAAATTTTTTAAAAAACATAAGAATATAGTCATTTCATACAACGGAAAACATAACCTATATATAAACATTTCTATTTTGATAGGTTATTTTTAAAAAAAGTGTTCATAAATTATAGTATTAAGTTAAAAAAAATTAAAAGAAGATTATTTTCAAACAAATAATCTTCATGAAATATTATTCCATAATCCTACTCAGCTCTTGTAGGTACATACGGAACAATAGCTTCTGCTAATCTGCTTATTGGCATGGTTTGTATCCATACTTTTCCAGGACCTTCTAATTTTGCAAAGAAGAGACCTTCACCAAATAACATGTTTTTAACACCTTTAACTCTTTCAATGTCAAAATTAATGGTTTCTTCCATAATAGCAATGTGTCCAGGATCAACGAGTAATTTTTCTCCAGGTGCTAATTCACGTTCGATAACTTCTCCATCAATTTCTAAAAATACAGTACCTTGTCCAGATAATTTTTGAAGAATGAAACCTTCACCACCAAATAATCCTGCACCAAGTTTTTTTCTAAAGAACATGTCTAAATTAACACCATTTTCAGCTGCTAAAAATGCATTTTTCTGACCAATAATAGTTTGTGATCCATCTAATTCAATAGGAACAATTTTACCAGGAGTACAGGATGAAAATCCGATTTGTTCACCATCCTTTTCTGCAGTAAAGTAGTTTAAAAATACAGTATCACCAGATAAAGCTCTTCCAATACCTTTTAAGAGTCCTCCTCCAATATTAGTTTCCATTTTAATATCTGAAGTCATATATGCCATTGCGCCAGTTTCGTTTTGCATTGTTTCGCCTTTCTGCAATGTGCAGATTACCATTGGAAATGCTCCACCTTTAATTTCATATTCCATAATAAATCACCTAAGTTTCGGTAATCTTATATTAAATATTTATTATTAATAAAAATTTTTAAAAAAATAGTAATTATAATAAAAAAAATAAAAAAAATTAAAGATTTGAAATTAACCAATCCATGAAGTCAATCTCACCAGCTGGAAAATTAAGTTTTTCTTCAATTACATATGAGATAACATTTACTGTTTCTTCAATGGATAATTTACTAACATCAATCTCAGAAATCTTATCACCATACTCTTCGAATGCTTCTGCTGTACATACTCCCATAGCTTCAGCTTCAAGGTTTTCAAGAATTTTACTCTCAGAGTAGTTACGCTCTTCAAGTCTTGGTCTTAAGATATCAGGATTTACTCTTAGAACAATTACTTTATCTGCTCCAGAGCATAAGTGAGCCAAATGGCCTTCAAATATGATTAATTCATCACTATTAGAAATAATTTCTAAAACTTTTTCGTTAAGAGCATCAATATCGATGATTTTATATCCTTTTTCATCATCGATTCCTAAAACAAAATCATTTTCAATAGCTAAATCATTAACTTTGATTAATTTACAGTTTAATTTAGAAGAAAGTACTTCACTAACAGTTGTTTTACCAGTGCATGGAGTACCAGTTATAAAAATAGCTTTTTTCATAATATCAAAAAAAAGAAGAATTATTTTTTAAGAATAATTCTTAAAACATCTTCATCATTAAGTACATGGTCAGGTCCTACTTTTTGTCCAGGGAATTTAACAGAAGTTCCCCATACTTTAGCATGACGGAAGTTTTTCACAAATTCACGGTGAAGTTTGCGACATGCTCCAATTACAGTAGTACCTTTTTTAATAACTAAAGGATCATTCATATCCGCTTTTCTACCTTGAGGTTTTAAGTAAACCCTTACCAAATTAAGATTGTCAAAGATAGTATCTTTTAACTCATCAATATTGGTTTTTTTATCAGCAGAAATTGGAATGAATTCTGGAATGTATTTCTTAAGTTCTTCAAGGTATGCGTCATCTACAAGATCCACCTTATTTAATAGAATCTTCATCGGAACATATGATTTATTTCTATCCAAAACATCAATAAATTGATCCATAGTCACATCATCACGGAAAAGTATGTCTGCATTATGCATACCATACTCATTAATGATAGATCTTATGATTTTTTCATCCAAATGAGTAAGTGGACAAGTTGAAGAAATGTGAATACCACCAAGTTTTTTCCTTTTAACAGTAACATCAGGAGGTTGTTCATTAGGTCTAATACCAATGTTTCTTAATTCCTCCAAGATAACACTTAAGTGTTGTGGATTTAATGTATCTAAAACAATTAAAATCAAGTCTGCAGTTCTTGCAACAGATAAAATTTCTTTACCTCTACCTTTACCACTACTTGCTCCAGTAATAATTCCCGGAATATCAAATACTTGAATTTTTGCATTTTTATGTTCCATAACACCAGGAACAATATCTAATGTTGTAAATTGGTATGCTCCAACTTTACTTTCAGCATTAGTAATTTCATTTAAGAGAGTAGATTTACCAACAGACGGAAATCCAACAAGCACAACTGTTGCATCTCCTGTTTTTTTTACATGAAATCCTTGACCTTTATGGCCACCACTACTTCTTTGTAATGATTCTTCTTTTAATTTAGATAATTTAGCTTTAAGCTTACCAATGTGATGTGAAGTAGCTTTATTATATGGTGTCTTTTGTATTTCCTCTTCAATATCTTTTATTTTCTCTTCAATCCCCATTAAATCACCATATTATGTAAAAAAAATTTTAGATTGGGAAAATCCCAATCATTGCTGCCTATGAACCAGCAGCAGTATTATTAAAGTTTACTTTAAACAACAATACTCCGTTTTCTGCGTGAACATTTTCAAATATGTTTTGACCAGCTCCACCGTATAAGTATAATCTGGTAAACATTGAATTTGCTAATTCATTGCTCATTAAGATTGGTGTGTACTGATTCTTTTCACCCATTAACAATAAAGTAAAGTTTGCATCTTTCACATTACCAACAGATTCGTTTTTCATAACCATTCCGTCTTCAACGACAATCATATGTGAAATGTTTAATGGATTATATGGAGTGTCGTTTACCATAATCTGTTTTCCACTGTCAGTGTAGACTGCTTCAGTGTATGCAGTAGTTGAGTTGTTTCCACTACCTCTTTGGATTACAGCATTAATGGTCATTCCTTGATCATCAAGTAATTTCAATTTACCGGTAGAACCTGGATTTACTTTTACTTGTTCTGATGGCACATAATAGTTGTAGTTTACAGAACTTTGATTTTTAAAGTCCCATGCACCGAAGTAACTCCACCAACCAGCTTTTTGAAGCATATCTGAAGATGCAACAAATATTACTGGACGAGGGTTTTCAGGGTGTGAATACTGAACAACATCTTTAGCCTGTGCTGCAGTTAAATGATACTTGGTTTGTAATGTTTTTTGAGCATCAGCTGCTTTCATTGGTAAAATATCGATTAAAATATCGGTTGATTTACCTGAATCACCAGTAATGTTCATTAATGATTCAACAGCTTTTCCACCAGTTGTATCAAGCATTCTGAAAATACCTGCAGATAATTCTAAATTATCAGTAGTCATTGCTTTACCCAGCCAGAAAGCACGGTCCCCTGACTGAGAACCTCCATCGAAAGTTACTTGTTTATCAGCAGCAATCTCAAAGAGGTAACCGAAGTCCCACCAGGATGTAATTACAGTATCAGCAGGTTGGGTCTGATTAATCCATTCCATTGAATTCCACATTGGATCACTAGTACCTGGAACTACAGTTTCAGATGTTAAGAATGCTCCACAAACACATGGAGTTACCAAAGCAAGAACTAAAGCAATAACTGCAACTTGTTTTTTAAGTGGAGTAACATTTTTAGACATTGCTTTTGGTTTGATTACATAAACAGATGCAGCACCAGCACCAACAATGATTACAAATGCTAAAATACCAAGAACGGTGTTAACAGTAACAGCAGGAACTGCAACGAAAATAGCTGCAATAACTGTGACTGCTAATAAAATTCTGTCATCATTGATTTTGGTTTTAATGTATTCGATTGCAATACCTACAAAAATACCAGTTAAAAGAGCAAATGGTAATACGATTGTGGTAATGAACCTTGAACCTCTGGTTACTGCAAGAGCAGTTAATACAATCCATACTACAAATAAAGTACCGTATAATATTGTTAATTTTTTATCAGATAAAATGTCTGAAACATGTTCTAAATTGAATTTGCTTAAATCAATTTTAAGTTTACGGCTGTTGTCGAGTCTTTTGGATGCAGCCAATCTTTCAGATTTATGTGGTTTAGCAGCTTCATTTGAAATTACTGAACCGCCTCTAAGTCTTAACATGTTTCTTACGAATAAGTAAAGTACAGTTAAACCTGCGAATAAAACACCAATACCACCAATACCGTTTACAGCACCAGCAGTGTTAGCTAAGAACAATGAGTTCATACCGCTTCCAAGCATAGCTGGAATTTGCATCTCTGCAACAGATACAAGTACGTTAGGGAATCCACCAACAACCCTAGATGCAGATTGCAATGAAAGTAATCCGAATAAACTACTGAATAATCCTAATACTCCATCTAATCCTTTGAATATTGCAAGACCAATAAATCCAATAATTCCTAAAATAACAATGGATTTTAAAGCACTTTGATTAATAAACCATTGGAATTTGCTTGAATAGTTTTCAGGAGTATCTTCACCAACATTAAAGTAGTAACATGCAATAAGATAAACAATTGCGAATATTCCCATAAGACCAATGTAAAATATGTAACCAGTCCAAGATTGAGAGAACAAACCAATAGATACAATTGATAAAATTGCAAATAATACTTTGTATTTGATATCTTCGGTTCTTATACATTCTACAAAGAAGAATATGAAGAACAATGAAAATATGTAATAGAACATATCTGTATCGAAGAAACCAGGGAATGTGTGTGCGAAGTAGTTTGGAGCAAGAGTTATAATTAAGGTAGCAACAATTGCACCATACTCATTGGTTAATCTTCTTGAGAAAATGTAAGCTGGAATTACTGCAAGTGTGGATATAATAGCACCAGTCCAGAATGCAATTTCTCTAACTGAGAAATCTCCTCCAAAGAACTTGTTAGCAAGATCATGCAAAAAGGAAGTGACATACACAATACCCAGTTCATAATTAATTTCGTTACCGGTAGGAGCATATCTGTGCATATCCCACTCACTACCGTTTATTTGCTGATCACCTACAAAACCATGATCAACATAATCTTCAGTCAACCTTAAGTTATAATATGAATCCATTTCACTAAAATAAGGAAGACCAGAAGCATCAACGTAATCTCCTTTAGCCTCATCAGGTATAATATGTAAATCTGCAGCAGGCATCTTAAGTGCAAAAACGACTGCGAGCAAAATTAAAACAATGAATACTGACTTGACTATTGTCATTTTTGTTTCTTTATTCATTAAATTTCCTCATTTAATTCGTTCATGACATTACTTTGAGTTTCAAAGCAATTTAATTAAATTAATAATTTTAAAAATAAAAATATTGAAAGAAAAAATATTTTTATTAGATTATAGGTTTATTTTTTAACATTATTAAGTATTGTGCATATCCTAAAAAATAAATAAGAATTGACTAAAATCCAAAAATATTAAAAATAAATAATAAAAATATGAAAAAAATTATTAAAAAAATAGATATTGATTAAAAATAAATTAAAAGATTATTTTAATTTACTTTCAAGCTCATCAACAGAACATGTAAAGCGACATTTTGGAAAACCTTTACATCCGATGAATTCACCATAACGGCCTGAACGTTTTAAAAGTGGTTTACCACATTCAGGACATTCACCCACTTCAGTAGGTTTATGAACTTTGGTTTTGTCTTTTCCACAGTTAGGATCAAGACATGCTCTTTGACGAGGTTTACCAAATGAAATTATCGGAAGACCACATTTTTCACAGGTTTTCTTAAGGAAATTAGTTCCTTTTGGAATAGAATAGCTAGTAGTACAGTCTGGATAGTTAGCACATCCCACAAATGAACTTTTAGTTTTTGGAGAATATCTTTTTACAAGATTTCCACCACAGGTAGGACAAGTTCCAACAATATTACTTTCCTGATAGGATTCATATAATTTAGAACCTATTTCTTTTGAGTTTTTAGTAATATCATCCAAAATGACTTTTACTTCTTTTTTACCTTCTTTTACAATTTCATTACGACTGGAACTATTGTCGCTAATACCTTCAAGTTTGATTTCCAAATCCCTAGTAAGCTCTTCTGAAGTTAAATTATTACAATATGTGCTTAAAGTGTCAATCATGTTTTCTCCAAGCTGATTTACCTCAATTTGCTGAGTACCGTTTATGTATTTACGATCATACAACTTATCGATAATATCTGCACGTGTTGCTTTAGTACCAAGTTCTCTTTTTTCAAGTTCCTTAATAAGAGAAGCCTGATTATATCTTGCAGGAGGTTTAGTTTCTTTTTCATCTGAAATTAATTCTAAAACCTTCATAAGATCTCCCTCTTTAATATCAGGGAATATCTCATCATCGATTTTTCTAAATGGATAATGTTCCATCCATCCTTTATGAGTAACTCTTCTGCGTTTGAATCTGAATTTTTCATCTTCAATATCTAAAGTAGTACTCATTGTTTCGAACTTAGCAGCTTCAAAGAATACTGCAATGAATCTGTAAACAATAAGCTGATAAATCTTTTTATCATCCTTAGATAAACCTTGAGGTAAAATTCCAGTTGGGTGAATTGCAGGGTGAGCTGCATCATCCTTTTTACCATTATTTGGTTTTAACTTGGATGGAAGCTGATCAATATGCTGTTTGAATTCTTTGTCATTGCTTAATTGACCAAATATTGATTTGAAATCCAAACTTTCAGGTAATTTTTGTGAGGAAGTACGTGGGTATGAAGTATATCCTGAAGTATAGAGATTTTGAGCAATAGTTTGAGTCTTTTTAGGTGAAAATCCAAATACATTATAAGCTTCAGACTGAAGTCCTCCTAAGTTAAATGGAACAGGAGGTTTTGTTGTGGAATTGGAAAGTTTAATATTATCCACTACAGCATCTTTTCCTTGACATTTAGTCATTATCTCTTCAGCTCTTTTTTTATCAAAGATTTTACCATCAACGTGGTTAACTTCAATATCGCCTTCGACAATAGCTTTAATTAACCAGTATGGTTCTGGGACAAATTCTTTAATTTCTTTTTCTCTTTCAACTAAAATAGATAATGTAGGAGTTTGTACACGTCCTGCAGATAATTTTAAGAATCTGTGTTTGGCACTGCTTACTGATTTCATTAATGCTTTAGAAATATTTACACCAAAATAATAATCCAAAACATGTCTTGCAATACCGGTATCTACCTGATTCATATCAAGATCTATTCTATTATCATATGCTTCAAGCAAGTCTTTTTTAGTTAAAGTGGAAAATTTCATACGGGAAATTTTATCCAAATTTTCCTGACCACATGCATATCTTAATGCATTATAACCTATTAAGGTACCTTCAGTATCATAATCGCATGCATGAACATAGGAATCTGCATTTTTTGCAAGCTTTTTGATTGCACGTACATAATCTTTAGTAAATCCACTGCCCTTTTTATTAACTTCATAAGCAGGAGCCCAATGAAGATTAAAATAAACATTATCCTTTGGGTTATCAGGAGTAAGTGAATACAAATGTCCTACAGCAGATACAACTGTAATGTTTTTTGAATCCTTTTCGAGTTCCCAATATTTCACCTTTTTATTATATACTTTCTTTTTTGCACTAGGCGAAAGCGCCTTTGCAATCTTTTCAGCAGATGTTGGCTTCTCACATACAATTACTTCATGCATTTTTATAAAACCCCCCGGTTTAAAAAAAATAATACTTATGATTATAATAATAGGTTATATAAAAATATTTTGAATAAAAATTGAAATTGAAAAGTTAAAAAAAGTTATAAATCTTCGTTGTAAAAACGATAAAAATCAGCGCAAAAGTCACAAATAGGAAATTTGCCGTTACGATAATATGCAAGGTCTGCCTTATTCATGTCAAATTTTTTACCACAAATAAAACAAGTCTCGATTTTTTCTTCAGTCATGTTAAGACCTTAAAAAATAAAAAAAAGTAGGTTAAGAAGCTTAACCTATGTTGTATTTTTGTAAGAGTAAAATCTCTTCAGTAGATACTTTGCCACCTTGTTTAAATTTAGCAAAGATTTCTTCTGCTCTTTCTTTTTCTTCACGGTTTCTGTTAGATCCACTAGAAGGTTTGGTTTCAGTTCTTCTTTTCTTAGGTCTGTTGGTATCTAATTTTTTGTTGATTACGTGAATGTCGCTTAAAATTGCTTTGAATTCTTCATGTTTAGCAGAAGCGTTTTTACGTGCTTCGATGAATTTTTTGTGTGCTTCATCTGCTGCAGTTCTGATATCATCAGTTTTTCTGAAGTAGGTGAGCATTTCTTCGTGAGCAACTTGAGCTTTTTCGGAAAGAGTAATAACTTTTTCGTGTTCTTCTTCAGATAACTTTTTGAGTTCTTGAGATTCACCTTGAACAGATTCATCTTCATGAATTTTCATTAATTGTTTTCTGAGATCGTTTGCGTTTTTAACAAGCTGATTTTCTTTTTTAATGTCTAAAACGCGAGTTTCAATGATTTTATCAATCTTTTTGATTTCATTTTCTATTTTGATTTTGTCGCGTTTACCAGAAGACCATTCTAAACTTTTAATTTTGTTATTAGCTTCATTACGAGCTTTTTTAGCAGCTTCAACAGCTTTGTTAATTTCATTACGTTCATTTCTGAACTCAATAGCTTTGTTTAAGTTTTCTTTTAAAGATGCGTTTAATTCATCTCTAATTTTACGTTGTTCTTTAGCTATTTTGTTGAAATTTTCTCTTTCGTCAGCAACTTTGGAGATTTCAGCTTCTTTTTCATCTTTTTGTTTTTTAACACCTTCCATGGTGTCAGCGAGAACAAAGTCAGATTTAGGAAGTGCTTTTTCTTCTTCTACAGTTTCAGTTTCAGCATCATCAGTGGTTAATTGATTAAGGATTTCATCAGAGACTTTGGTTAAGTCTTTTTCGTCTATTACAATATCAGCAATTTCTTTTACAGAATCTTTTGCATTGAATGCAATTCCGCAACCAGCTGATTCAATCATGGAAATGTCGTTAGCGCCATCTCCAACAGCAACTACTTCATCTAAAGTAATTCCTGCTTCTTCAACAAGTCCGTTTAAAACATCTAATTTGGAACCAGATACTAAAGGACCAGTCACTTCACCAGTTAATTTACCATCTTCGACAGTGAAACTGTTAGTGCAAACTTTTTCGATTCCAAGTTTACCTTTAACATTTTCAGCTACTACATCAAAACTACCACTAATGATAGCTACATCTACGTCATTATCTTGTAAAGATTTGATAGCTTCAGAAGCACCAGCCATTAAATGGAGCTCATCAGCAACTTTTTCGATATCTTCAATTGAAGTACCTTCAAGAAGTTGAACTCTGTCTTTAATAGAAGTTTCAAAGTCGATTTCCCCTTGCATAGCTTTTTCAGTAATTGCAGCTATGTCTTCTTCAACATTTGCTAATTTTCCTATCTCATCTATCGCTTCACCATCAATAATAACGTTATCTAAGTCAAATACTACAAGTTTAATCAATAATACCACCAATTATATTAAATCTAGCTCACTTAATCTATCGTAAGCTCTTTCGACACCTAATTTAGCGTCGCTTTTTGTTTTAGCTCCGGTACAAACTACTTTACCTGAGCCGAATAATAATAAAACCACTTTAGGGTCAGATAATCTGTATACTAAACCAGGGAATTGTTCTGGTTCATATTCAGTATCTTCAAGTTCTAAAGCTACGGCTTCTAAATTTAATGTGGATTCTAAGTTAGCAGAAGCCACAATGTTTTGAATTTTAATTTCAAACTCATGAGGAATTTCAGTATCAATAGTCCTCATTAAATCTACAGTTTTTTTGATTGCTAATTTAGAATCATCTATAGATTTTGCTCCAGTACATACAAGCTTACCAGAGCTAAAAATTAATGCTGCTGTTTTGGGATCTTTTAGTTTAAAGACTAATCCCGGAAACTGTTCACGATTAAAATTAACCCCTTCTAAAGCTTGGGACACTTCAGTAAGAACAATGTCTTTACCAATGCTTGCAGAAGCAACAATGTTTTCAATTTTTATTTCAACATCGGTCAATTTAAAACCTCCTTAATTATTAAAAGTAGAATAGTAAAATTTAAGAAAACAATAAAATTAAGTTAAATTTTTACTAATAAAATATTTAATTCAAATAGTATATAAAGGTATGTTTATTTAAATAAATTAATCAAAATTTTAAAAAAAATAGGAATTTTTTTAATTTTGAAAATAAGATTTTATTTATATATAAACTTAAAATAATAGTAAGATAATAGGTATTTATAAATGTTACTAATTATTAGTAACTTTTATACAAAAAGATTAGTTATAAAGTTTAATTCAAAAAATAAATAATCTCAAAGGGAAGATAACATGATAGAAGTGGAAGTAAAGGCTAAAATTTCAAGTTTTAGTGAAATGGAAGAAAAGTTAGATAGTATCGGTGCAACTAAAAGTAAACATGAATTCCAAGAGGACATATACTTCAACAGTCCTATTGTAGACTTTGCCGATACTGATGAAGCATTAAGAATAAGAACAACCAAAGAAAATGAAGACGTTAACATTTTTATAACATATAAAGGACCTAAAATAGATAAACACTCAAAAACCAGAAAAGAAATTGAAATGGGAATTGAAGATGCTGGCAAATGCTCAGATATTTTTGAAGCAATAGGTTTTAGAAAAGTAAGAGCAGTTAGAAAAAACAGACAGTACTACACATATGAAAACTTTGAAATATCCTTAGATGACATCGAAGGACTTGACCCATATATGGAAATTGAAATTGCACTTGAAGATGGGGAAAACTACACTGATGCTCAAGATGAAATCTTCAAATTATTTGAAAAATTAGGAGTAACAGACGGCTTTGAGAGAACCTCATATTTGGAACTTTTAGAAAACTTAAATATAACTAATTAATATATATTATATATTCAAATTAATATTTTAGATGTGATATATTGCAATATTTTATTAGTCATTATAATAAAGAATCTGAATTAAAATTCCCTGAGGATTTACTCATATATGATACAACATTAAGGGATGGAGAACAAACCCCTGGCGTTTGTTTTAGTTTTGAGGAAAAATTAGAAATAGCTAGAAAGCTTGATCAGTTTAAGATTCATCAAATTGAAGCAGGTTTTCCAATAGTTTCAGAAAAAGAAAAAGAAACTGTAAAAACAATAGCTAATGAAGGTCTTGACGCTACAATTTTAGCTTTAACCAGAACCAAAAAAGAAGATATCGATGTAGCTCTTGATTGTGATGTAGGTGGAATTATTACTTTTGTTGGAACATCAGATATTCACTTAGACCACAAAATGCACATCACCCGTCAAGATGCAATTAACTTATGTGAAACTGCTGTTGACTATGCTAAAGATCATGGATTATATGTTGCATTTTCCGCAGAAGATGCTACAAGAACAGATATTGAATTCTTAAAAAGAATATACTCAAAAGCAGAAGAATGTGGTGCTGACAGAGTACACATTGCAGATACAACAGGAGCAATCACTCCTCAAGGTATAGATTATCTTGTAAGAGAACTTGTAAAAGACTTAAAGGTAAATCTTGCACTCCACTGTCACAACGACTTTGGTCTTGCAGTTATCAACTCCATTACCGGTATTTTAGCAGGTGCAAAAGGTATTTCAACTACTGTTAACGGTATTGGTGAGAGAGCAGGAAATGCTTCCCTTGAAGAATTAATAATGGCTTTAAAAATCCTTTACGGTAAAGATTACGGATTTAAAACCAAATATATCAAAGAATTATCCGATATTGTATCTAACGCAAGCAGACTCCAAATTCCACCTAACAAACCTGTTGTTGGAAATAACGTATTTAGACACGAATCCGGAATTCACGTTGATGCAGTTATTGAAGAACCTTTATGTTACGAACCATATGTTCCTGAATTAGTCGGACAAAAAAGACAACTTGTTTTAGGAAAACACTCTGGATGCAGAGCAGTTAGAGCTAAATTAAATGAATGTGAAGTTGACGTTAGTGATGAACAACTCATTGAAATTGTAAGAGAAGTTAAAAAATCCAGAGAAGAAGGAAAATACATTAACGACAAAGTATTCAAGGAAATTGTTAAAAAAATCAACAATAAGGAATAGATTACAATGAATATTACTGAAAAAATATTATCACAAAGAGCAGGTCATGAGGTAACACCTGGAGAAATTATTGAAATTCCAGTTGACCTTGCAATGTCTCATGACGGAACTTCCCCACCAGCTATTAAAACATTTGAAAAAATAGCTGAAAAAGTATGGGATCCTGAAAAAATAGCTCTCATATTTGACCACAACGTTCCTGCAAACACAATTGGTTCTGCAGAATTCCAGGAAGTTTGCCGTGACTTTATTAAAAAACAAAACATTACTAAAAACTATATTCATGGTGAAGGAATTTGTCATCAGGTTGTTCCCGAAATGGGATTAGTTGAACCGAATATGGTTATTGTTGGTGCTGATTCACATACCTGTACCTACGGTGCTTTTGGAGCATTTTCAACAGGAATGGGTGCTACTGACCTTGCAATGGTTTGGGCAACTGGTAAAACATGGTTTATGGTTCCTGAAGCTATTAAAATGGAAATTGAAGGTGAATTAAATCCATCTATTGCACCAAAAGATATTATCTTAAACATTATCGGAGATATTGGAATTGCTGGTGCAACATATAAAACTGCAGAGTTTTGCGGTGAAACCATTGAAAAAATGGGTGTTGAAGGAAGAGCAACCATGTGTAATATGGCTATTGAAATGGGTGCTAAAAACGGTATAATGGAACCAAACCGTGAAGTTATTGATTATGTATGTCAAAGAACTGGTAAAAAAGAATCTGAATTAAGTATTGTAAAATCAGATGAAGATGCAATTTATTCAAAAGAAATGCACTTTGACATAACTGACATGGAACCTCAAATTGCATGTCCAAATGACGTGGACAATGTTAAAGGAATTTCCCAAGTAGAAGGAACCTTTGTAAATCAATGTTTAATTGGATCATGTACTAACGGTAGACTTTCCGATTTAAAAGATGCAGCAGAGTTATTGGAAGGAAACAAAATCCACAATGACACAAGATTACTTATTTTCCCTGCTTCAAGAGAAATCTACAAACAATCTATTGAATTAGGATACATCGATACATTCATAGACGCAGGAGCTATTATTTGTAACCCTGGTTGTGGCCCATGTCTTGGAGCACATATGGGAGTATTATCAGAAGGAGAAGCATGTATTTCTACTACCAACAGAAACTTCAAAGGTAGAATGGGAGATACAAAATCTTCAGTATACTTATCCAATTCAAAAGTAGTGGCAGCTTCTGCAATTAAAGGTGTCATTACCGATCCAAAAGATTTATAGTGATTAAAATGTCAGAACCAAAAAATGAAGCAAACAGAGACATCATGGATAAAATTAGCCGTGTTGAAGAAGAATATGGTAAAACCTTCTCCAACACTCAAAAAATTTTATTAACAACTGATGGATCAATTACAGCAATTTTAGACGTATTATATGGTAAAATTACCCTCTCAACACTTGATCAGCACTTTGAAGATGCTGATAAAGACCATGCTAAATTAGTTAATGTTGATGAAGGTGAAGAGATTAATTACCGTGAAGTAATAATGCACAGAAACGGAAGACCTTTAATTTATGCAATATCTCACATCCCGTTATCCAGATGCACAAAGGACATCTGTACTGACTTAATCAGAGCAGACATACCAATCGGTAGAATCTTAAAAAATTATAATATCGAATCTAGAAGAGAAATCAACAATATTTACATTGAAAAACCTAATGACACTTTAAAAGAATTGTTTGATACTGATGAAGATATGCTTGCAAGAGACTACGTCATTATCCACCATGACCAAATTTTAATGTGGATTAAAGAAGTATTCCCTATTAGCTATTTTACTGAAATATAACTGGGTGAAAAAATGGGTGTTAAACTAAAAGATATTGTTGAACCTGAGTCTATTAGCTTTAAGGATTTAGAAGGAAGAACTGTTTCTATTGATGCATTCAATACACTTTTCCAATTCTTATCTACAATCAGACAGCGTGATGGAAGACCACTAACAGATGAAAACGGAAACATCACATCACACTTAAGTGGAATATTATATAGAAACTCCTCAATGATTGAAAAGGACATAAAACCAATTTATATCTTTGATGGACAGGCACCTGAACTTAAAAGTGAAACACAGGCTAAAAGAAGAGAGATTCGAGACGAAGCTGAAAAAATCTATAAAGATGCACTAGCTAAAGGAGATACTGAAAAAGCCCGTAAATTTGCAATGAGATCATCTAAATTATCTCCCGAAATTATTGAATCTTCTAAAAAGCTATTGACATTAATGGGAATTCCCTATATTGATGCTAAAGGTGAAGGTGAAGCACAGGCAGCATATCTTGTTCAAAATGGAGATGCATATGCTGTTGCATCACAAGATTATGACTGTTTATTATTTGGAGCAAAAAGGGTTGTTAGAAACCTTGCAGTTAATTCAAATCTTGGAAACTTGGAATATTACCAATTAAACAAAGTTTTAAAAGAACTAAATGTAACACGTGAAGAATTAGTCGATATGGGAATTTTAATCGGAACTGATTTTTGCGATGGACTTAAAGGAGTTGGTGCAAAAACAGCACTTAAATTAGCGCATAAAGGACAGCTAAAAGAAAAAATAGCTGAACTTCAAAAACAGTCCAGTCATGATTTAGATGAAGTTCGTGAAATCTTCTTAAACCATAATGTAAATACTGACTATAAAATCAAATGGGAAAAACCTAATAAAGACAAAATTATTGAGTTTTTATGTTATGAACATGGTTTTTCCGAAGATCGTGTTTCCAAGGCTTCAGATAAACTTAAAAATTTAAATTCCTCACAGGGAAGTCTTGATGCCTGGTTTTAAATAAAAAAAAGTTTTTAGAAGAGTAATATCTTCTAAATTTATTCATTTTTAATTGCACGAGCAATAGCTTTTGCATTTTCTTCTACTTTTTCTTTTACATAAATCTCAATCTGATTGAATATATCACTGTAGAGTGTTTGACCTTCACGGATATATCTGAATTTGAATACAGAAGATTGTGTTGTTATTTGAACAGTTCCATATCCAATAATTTTACCAATCAAACCATTACTAAAAGATACAGAGTCTATTTTATTTAATGAACTTTGCATCTGTGTTGTAGAGATTAAACCACACTTACCAAATACTCTTTTGTTGGTTAAGATTAAATCGTTGGTTTTATAACCATAAAATCTGATTATAAACCAGATTAAACCTACAATAGTGAAGATATTTAAGAAACTAAAAATTACAATAGGTCCAAAAGCGCCATAATATATTGAAGCTATTATTGTCATAACTCCAATCATTAATCCTATACCCATAATAATTAACGGAAGATAAAGACATCCTACGTGAATTTGAGAACTTCTAATAACCTCTTCACCATCAATCATACTAATAGAGTATTTTTTAAATGATTGGTTAGTAGATGTTTTACTATAATTAGATGAAAGCTTGGATTCACCGAATTTGGTTCCGCATTCATTACAAAAAATAGAACCTTCCTCCAATTCTTTTCCACAGTTTTTACAAAACCTTGCCATAAAATATCACCAGTAAATAATATATTTAATAGGCATATTATATAAACAATTTTAATAATTAATAAGGTGGGAAATCCTTACCAAATACTTTTTGAGCATATTCCATGGCTGTGTAAACCTGACTTTTGTATTTTTTTAGCATCTCATTTTCAAAGTGTTTTCTTGATGAGGAAGATAAAATCAAATTAAGAAGTTCTTCATAAGTTTCAATAGCTAAATCCTTATTAAAACCATACTCATCAATAATTTGAGGGTTTAATTTTTCAAAGCATGGAAACTCAAGTGTTTTACATACAGTTTCAGTTGAAAAATATGTCATTCTAATCAAAGGAGATACTGATGAGACTAAAACATGATTTCCTAATTTAATAAGTGGTGGAATTCCTGTTTTTTTATATCGCTCCATTGAAGTGAGTTTAACATAATTTTTAAGATTATAACAGTGAAGTTCTGTGTAAAAATCAGGTTTGTGATAGTTAATTAACTCCAAAACTTTCTTTCCGATTTCAGATTCATAATATTTTTTATCAATAGTTGAAATATATGGAGTTTTATCAAAATTATAAAAATAGAATTGTCCGCAGGATAAGTTTTCATCTTTAATTCTTTTGATGAATTTTAATGAAGTTACACCTTCATTGCCGTGAAGACCGCCGATAAATAGTTTAGTTGGGCCCTCACCATTGTCAATATATTTAAAAAAAGACATAAAAAATAAGATTGAAGGAAAATTATGTTCCTTCTTGCCAGTTAGACATGTAATCTTTTTGTTTTTGAGTTAATGAGTCAATTTCAATACCCATAGCCTCTAATTTCATAGAAGCAACATTGTAATCGATTGCATCTGGTGCTTTAGTTACACCAACAGGCAAATCGTTTTCTAAGATGTGTTTTGCAGATAATGCTTGTACAGCAAAACTCATGTCCATAATTTCAGCAGGGTGTCCTTGTCCACGTGCTGCAGATAAGTTTACTAAACGACCGTCAGCAAGCAAGTAGATTTTACGTCCGTCTTTAGTAGTGAATTCTTCAATACTTTCACGTACTTCTTTAACACCAGTTGAAATAGCTTCTAAGTCAGGTCTGTTGATTTCTACGTTGAAGTGTCCGGAGTTTGCAAGCATACATCCATCTTTCATGTATTTGAAATCATCACCAGAGATAATATCAGCATTACCAGTTACAGTAACGATTAAGTCAGATTGTTTTACAGCTTCACGGATAGTCATTACTCTGTATCCATCCATTCTTGCTTCAAGTGCTCTGATTGGATCAACTTCAGTTACAATAACATCAGCACCAAGACCTGCTGCTCTAAGAGCAAGTCCTCTTCCACACCATCCATATCCACAGATGGTTACGGTTTTACCAGCAATAACCATGTTGGTAGTTCCCATAATAGCATCGAAACTTGATTGACCAGTTCCGTAACGGTTATCAAATAAGTATTTAGTGTAAGCATCATTTACAGCAATTACTGGGAATTTTAATGCTCCGTCAGCGTGCATTGCTTCTAATCTGTGTACACCAGTAGTGGTTTCTTCACATGCTCCTTTAATATGAGATAATAATTCTTTTCTTTCATTGTGAAGAACCATAATCATATCTGCTCCATCGTCAATGATTATGTCTGGTTTATGGTCAAGTACCATATTAATGGTTTGATAGTATTCTTCGTCGTCTTGTTCTCTCCACCCGTACACATTCAAACCAAGGTCAGCTGCTCCAGCAACTGCATCATCATGAGTGGATAATGGGTTACAACCAGTCATTGCAACTTCAGCTCCACCAGCCATTAAAGTTAAACCTAAATTAATAGTTTTAGGTTCTAAGTGTAAACATGAACCAATAGTGATTCCTTTGAAAGGTTGAGTTTCTAAATATTCTTGTTTAATGTTTTCTAAAACAGGCATGTGTTTTTGAACCCATTCAATCTTTCTTACACCTTCAGGTGCTAAGGACATATCTTTAACTTTACTCATAAAAATAACTCCTATAATTTTAAATTATATAATTAATAATATGTGTATATTTTTAATAACATTAATAAAGTTATGCTTTACCTAAATAATAAACTAATTAAATAAAAAATATAAAAATAAAACATAGGAGAGGTAATTATGACACACGTTGAAAAATCATTAGAATTATTTAAATCAGATTTTAATTGTTCACAATCAGTATTTGCAACATTCAGTGAAGAATTAGGACTTAGTGAAAAACAGGCTCTTAAAATTGGAGGATGTTTTGGTAGTGGAATGAGAAAAGGAGAAGTATGCGGAGCATGTACTGGTGCTCTAATGGCATTAGGATTAAAATACGGACACAACGAAATTGGAGATACTGAAAACAAATTACTTACCAATGATAAATGTGTTCAATTCTTAGATGAATTTAAAGCTGAAAATGGGTCATATCTCTGTAATGAATTATTAAAATGTGACATTACCACCAAAGAAGGTGTGGAATATGCAAAAGAAAATAATTTATTTAATGAATTTTGCCCAAATATGGTTGCTTCAGCAGTGAAAATTGTTGAAAAAATCCTCAACGAATAAATTCTTATAAATTATTTTTTTTCTTAATAAAATCATAAAAAAACAAAAAGTATAAATATGATGCAATAATAAAATATTATTGTTAGATGCCGGGGTGGCTCAGCTGGTTAGAGCGCACGGCTCATAGGGTAATAATGCAGTGCTCTGACATATTCCTGGGATACCGTGAGATCGCGGGTTCGAATCCCGCCCCCGGCATCCTAAAATCCCAGGAATTTCCATCTAACTTATTTTTTAAAAAACTTTTTCAAATAATAATAATTTTATACTCTTTTTATCAAAATACTTATTAATTAATTATTTGAGGTTTACAAATGTTATATAATACACTTGGAAAGACAGGTCTTAAGGTATCCAGACTCGGTTTTGGAACAATGAGACTTCCTACAACTAATTCTAATGCAGATATCAACAAACAAGAAGCATCTGAAATGTTAACCTACGGAATTGAAAATGGAATTAACATAATTGATACTGCTTATCCATACCATAGTGCAGAGCTTGACGGTAATGGAAACAGTGAAAAGTTTCTTGGTGAATATTTAACTGAAAATAGCTTAAGAGACGAAATTATATTACAAACAAAATCTCCTTCATGGTTAATGGAAAAAAGAAGCGATTTTGATTATTATTTAGATATTCAACTTGAAAAATTACAAACTGACTATATTGATATTTATCTTCTCCACTCACTTACAGTTCCTGACTGGAATAAAGTACGTGATCTTGGAGCTCTTGACTTTTTAGATGACGGTTTAAGCAGCGGTAAAATCAAACATGTCGGATTTTCATCACATATTGAAGTTGATTATTTTATTGAAATCCTTGATGAATATCCAAAATGGGAAGTTGCACTAACCCAGATGAATTACCTTGATGAATATTACCAGTCCGGAGTAATGGGTCTTAACTATTTAAAAGACATTAATGTTGGAAGTATGATTATGGAGCCTCTTCGTGGAGGAAGACTTGTTCAAAATATCCCACAGGACATTCAAAAATTATGGGACAGTGCAGAAAAGAAAAGAACTCCTGTTGAGTGGGCTTTACAATACTTATGGAACAGAGATGATGTTGACTGTGTTTTCAGCGGTATGACCAGTTTAGAACAGGTTAAACAAAACATTGAAATAGCATCAACAGAAGACATCATCAGTGCAAATGATAGTGAATTAATAAGAGAAGTTGCAAGAACATACAAAACATATCTTGGAAATAGCTGTACCAGATGTGGATACTGTATGCCTTGCCCTCACGGAGTTGACATTATCAACTGTTTAACTGAATACAACATAGCACACATGATGCAAAACCCAAAAGCTAGTGCTATGCAATATTTTGCTTTAATCGATGAAGATTCAAGAGCAGACAGCTGTGTAATGTGTGAAGAATGTTTACCCTTTTGTACACAGATGTTAAATATTCCAGAAGAACTCCAAAAGGTATACGAATACTTCGGAAGCGAATTCGATCATTTCTAGGTGAAAAAATGACAAACGATAAAGACTATTGGGAAATCGTAACCCGCCAAATGAGCATCGTAAACAAAGAAGAACAAGAACGTTACAAAAATTGTAAAATCGCAGTTATCGGATGTGGTGGAATCGGAGGCCAAACAATTGAAATGCTTGCAAGAATGGGTATTGGAGAACTTGTTTTGGTTGATAAAGATTGTTTTGATTTATCCAATTTAAACAGACAGAATTTCGCAACTACCGATAAAATTGGAATGATTAAAAGTGAAGTCGCAAAACAAAAAGTTGAATTAATCAACCCATTTGTTAAAGTAACCTGCATTAACACACATGTTGATGAAACAAACATTGACGAAATCATAGCTGATTCAAATCTTGTTATTGAAGCACTCGACAATGTTTTAACAAGAGTTATCGTATCAAGATGTGCAAACGAAAAAAAGATTCCTTTAGTACATGGTGCAATTAATGCAACATTAGGTCAAGTTACAACATTCCTACCAAATACAAAAAGTTATGAGGAAATGTTCAACCTTCCATCTCTTGGAAAGGAATTAACTGCTGATGTGATTGAAAGTTTAAACAGCATTGCAGCAGCAACACCACCTGTTATTGGACCAACTCCTAATTTAGTTGGATGTATCCAGGCAATGGAAGCTTTTAAAATCATTACAGGTGTTGGAAAAGTAACTGTTGCACCTGAAATTTTAACTTTTGACTTATTGAACTTAGGTTCTTTCTCTTTAGAAAAAATCTAAACATTAAGTTAAAATTTTATTCTTTTTTTATTTTGATTTGAACAAAAAAATAACAATAATACAAACAAATATACTAATTTTTATTAAAAACTATAAAATCTATGCATTAATATAGTAAAAATTGCATAATAGAAATTATATAACTATTTTCCACAAATATTTATATACTACAAAATTAAGATATAGACTCGATGGAAAGTATTTTCCGACTATGTTTATATTAATCATGATTAATAAATGGAGCTTGATTCGATGAGCGATATTCCAGAAGAAAAAATTGAAATAATCAGAGAACAAATGAAAGAGGATAACATTAAGTTTATCCGATTACAATTCGTTGATATCAACGGAAGTGTAAAAAATATCGTAATTCCATTCGATCCTGACGACGATTTAAATGAATTATTTAATGAAGGAATGTTATTTGACGGTTCCTCTATTGCAGGATTTGTTGGTGTTAACGACAGTGATTTAGTTTTAAAACCTGATATCAATACTTACTCAAGACTTTCCTGGAGACCAGAAGAATCTGCAACCTGTAGATTTATCTGTGACGTATGGACTGCTGATAAAAAACCATTTGCAGGAGATCCAAGAGGAGTACTTAAAAAATCCTTATCTCACATTGCAGAAATGGGCTTACAATATAACATCGGTCCAGAACCAGAATTCTTTATTGTAGACATTGATGAAAAAGGATACCCAATGCCTTACGATGACGCAGGATACTTTGATGTGGAACCTCTCGATAAAGGAACTGACTTTAGAAGAGAATTAACCTTAAACTTAGAAGATTTAGACTTTGAAGTTGAAGCATCTCACCACGAAGTAGCTCCAGGTCAAAACGAAATTGCATTCAAATTTAAAGATGCACTTAAAACTGCAGATGCAGTAATTACCTTTAAACAAGCTATTAAAGCTATTGTAGACAACATGGCTACTTTTGATCAAATGGACTACAGAGTAACATTTATGCCAAAACCATTCTTTGGAGTAAGTGGAAGTGGAATGCACTGTCACCAGTCTGTATTCAAAGGAGATAAAAACCTCTTCTCAGACCCAGATTCCGAAACTGGACTTTCAAAAGACGCTCTTCACTTCATGGGTGGATTATTAAAACACGCACCTGCAATTACCGCAATTACTAACCCTATTGTAAACTCATACAAACGTTTAGTACCAGGTTACGAAGCACCTGTTTACAGAGCATACGGTCTTAGAAACAGATCTGCTTTAATCAGAGTTCCAGCAGCACGTGGAAAAGCTACTCGTATTGAGTACAGATCCCCTGACCCTGCATGTAACCCTTACTTAGCATTTACTGTAATGCTTGAAGCAGGTATTGACGGAATCGTTAATAAAATCGACCCAGGTGAACCTGTAGAACTTGATATTTACCAAATGACTGAAGAAGAAAGAGAACAAAGAGGAATTAAAGTCTTACCTACAAGTTTATGGGAAGCATACCATGCTCTTGAAGAAGACCCATTAATCCTTAATGCATTAGGTCCTCACGTAAGTGAAAAATTCTTAGAACTCAAATATCAAGAATGGGACGAATATCGTGTTCAAGTATTTGGATACGAACAGAAAAAATATTTAGATATCTAATCTAAATATTAACTTTTTATTTTTTTTAATTTAATTGAAATTATACTGTACGGTGTTTTTTATGTCAGAGTCTGAACACAGAATGATGGAAATACTAAGAATACTAAGCGAACAAGAAAAACCAACTGGTTCTAAATTAATAGCAGATGAGCTAAAAAACAAGGGATTCAATCTTGGTGAACGTGCAGTTAGATACCACATGCAAATTTTAGATGAAAAAGGTTATACTGAAAGAATTGGAAATTCTGGAAGAAAAATCACAGCACATGGCCGTGAAAAGTTAGAAAAAGGAATAATTTATGATCAAGTTGATTTCATTTACTCAAAATTTGAAGAAATGATATATTTAGCAGACTTCAACTATATGACACAGAAAGGAAAAGTTGTTGTCAACACTTCAACCATTTATAATGAAGAATCAATTGATATAATTAAAAAAGTTATTGAACATGGCCTTTCTGTTAGCCCTTACGTTAATTTAAATCATACTGGTAATGACAACAAAATAGAAGTAACAACTTTATGTGGAACAACAGTAGACGGAGTGTTGCTTAATGAAGGAATTGCATCACAACCACAATATGGTGGACTTCTAAAAATTGAAGATAATGAACCTGTTGGATTTACCGAATTAATTTCATACAAAAAGACTTCAGTATCCCCGCTTGAAGCATTCTCAGCAAAAGGATTTACATCAGTAATGGATGTAATTGAAAATGGGGAAGGAATTATTCCTGCAAACTTCAGATTAATTCCAGGAATTGGCCGCCAAAATGCTATTGATATAATCAATAAACTAGAAAAAATTGGAATTGGTGGAATAATAGCTATTTCAGAAGAAGGAAAGAATCTTTTAGGAGTTCCAGTACCTGAAGGAATGGTTGGAATCTCTGTTGTAGGTGGAATTACTCCATTTTGTGCAGTGCAAGAAGAAAATCAGGATATTGAAATTAAAATTGCTGAAGAGATTAAAGATTTCAAAACTTTATCTCCAATAGCTTCAAGAATCAATCCTGTATTATCACAAGTAAAAAGTACACCACCACAAAACATTGCATTTTTACTTTCAAAAACATGGAACTTAATCCAGCAAGTTGATTTTGATATTGAAAAAAGAAAAGGAAATATCATTACAAATGTTTCATTTATGGACAAAGACAAGATTGACAAGGCTTTGGATATAATGGAAGAAACATACAATGACAAACCTAAATTCATTAGTCCATACTATAAATTAGTTGAACATCCAAGTAATGATTCAATGATTGGTCTTGCTACAATCTGCAGTTTAAGTATTGATGGAATTTTGATTGATAATGGAATTATGAGTAACCCAAAATATGGTGGATTACTTGAACTCACAGAGCCTCCATTATTCATTGACTTAATTTCATACAACGGGTCCACAGAAGACCCACATATGATATTCCTAGCTAAAAATATGACATCTATAACTAATAATGATGGACATAGTAAAATACTTGCTAGTTTTAAAGAAATACCATATATATCAAGAGAACAAAGTGTCCATATTTTAGATATTTTAAACAATATAGGATTCCCAATATACAAAATTGGAAAGCCAAGAGAAGTTACATACAACGCAAAAGCAAACAATTATAACTTCGGTATTGTTACAGGCAGTGGTTTAAATTCAATCGCTGCAATTAAAGAAAAAGGAATAGCTGTTAAGGTTAAAGCTATTGAAAAATTATTACCTTTCGAAAAGATGGATAGACTATAATTAACTTACAGTCACATCCACTTCCTCACCATTTTTAGGATAATGAGTAAATTCGATTATATCATCCGCAACTTCAAAAATATCAATTTCAACAGTAGCCCCCAAACGACTTTCGTCAAGAGAGACTAACATTTTAAAACCTGGTTTTCCAAAGTATTCAGAAAAATCCATATTTAGGATTTCTCCTTCTGCGAAAATTCTATTATATGAAATTTCAATTCTATCATGAATTTTAACATTTTCTTTTAAATAACTTACAGCGTCGTTTGTTGTTAATTCTAAATTTTTCATGATAATCAACCCTTGTAAACTATAATATAGTAGTTATCATATATAAACTTGTTTGTATATATACGAACAAAATATTGATTTATGAAAAATTAGATCAAAAAAATAATAGGAAAAAAGAGAGAAATTACAAAATTTCTACAACAAGTTTTTTATCGTCAGTAATATGACGCATTTCAATTAAATCATCTTTAATTTCATCGAAATCGATTTCGATAGATTGATTTAAAATTTCACCGTTTAATTGAAGACTAACTCTAAAACCTTCACCAGTCATATCATCTTCTTCAGTGAATCCTAAAACTTCACCAGGAGCAAAAATACGATTGTAGGAAAGTTCTAAAACATCACCAACATTAACTTTGGTTTTAACATATTCAAGTGCTTCATCAAAACTCATTTCAACTTCTTCAATCATTCTAAACACCTACACTAAAAAAAAGAAAAAAGAGAGAGGAATTATAAATTCCTGTATTCTCTAATTGAAGTATATTCGTCGTCGAGTTCGCCGTAGCTGGATAATTTTTCTTTGTTAGCTTCAGCGTCTAAGTAAAGGTTACCTTTACCGTTAAGACCAATATCTCCAGTGTATTTAATGTATTTACCTTCGTAAGTGACACCGTCAATTTCAGGGTCTACAACAACACCATCGAGAACGAATCCTTCGAGTAATCTTCCGAGGAATCCGTGGATAATGATGTTACCGTTTTTCATTTGTCCACCCGGCCAACGGTTTACGTCACCGTCAATTTCGATTACACCTTTGGTCATGTGAATACCAGCTAAAATATCACAGTTTCCTTTAACGTGAATTTTACCACCGGTTAAACATTCACCACATTGTTTACCAGCGTTACCGCCAACAACAATTTCTCCTCCGGTCATACCTCTCCATTCACCAATGTAAGAAGCACCAGTGAATTCTTTGGTATTACCTTCGATTTCAAGGTATCCACCAGACATTTCTCTTCCAGCGTGAGCTGCTGCGTTACCTTTAACGAGAATGGATCCACCAGACATTTCAGCACCAACGTGTAAATCTACACTACTGTTACATACGATGTCTCCACCACTCATTTTACAACCGATGTATTTTACTCTGTTTAAGTCTCCGTTGAGAACCATTTTTACATCGTTAGGACCATTTGCTTCTCCTTCAACAGTGATGTCGAAGAAGTCAGTAATTGGGAATCTGGAATTTCCAATAGGAACTTGATATTTTGCAAAATCATCTTCAGTCCATGAAAAAATTTCATCAGGAATTAATTCATCGAATTCTAAAGCGATTGAAGAAGTTTTGATTTGATCAAATGTGATTGTTTTCAAATTAAACACCTCTATTTACCATCAACATCTATTTGAATTGGGTTGGATACGTAGTGGTCATGTACAGGGTAGTTTTCCCATTTGACTGAGTAGTATTGGGTGAAGAACGGCATAATGTTGTCGATAACTTTTTGCTCGTTTTGTTCCCATCCTTTTACGTTAACCCAGATGTTTTGACTTTCTTTAACTTTTACAATTTCTTTGTCTTTTACTAAGATTTGACCATCTTTAATAGTGTATTCAGCAATATCGAAACCTTTTTCAATATCAGCAGCTTGTCTGGATGGGTCAATGTCATTAGGATTTATGTCGTATACTGCAATGTCTGCTCTGTAACCAGGAGTAAGTGCACCTCTGTCGGTGAATCCGTAGATTTTAGCAGGAGCAGATCTGGTAATAGTTGCAATATCGTAGAAATCGTATTCTCTGTCGAGAGTTGCAAGGGTAGTTCTTTTTTCTGCCCATTTGTGAACTTCTCTGTTTTCGATCATTTCCATTCTTCTTTGGTTACTCATTAACCAAGAGATGATTCTAGGATATCTAGTGAAAGGACCTGCGTTAGGGTGGTCAGTAGTCATACATACTTTCCATGGGTCGTCGATTTGTAAGAACAATTCAAGACCAATAGCCCATTGTAAAGTGTTAACAGGGTTTTTAGGAGAGTAGATACATGGGATGATACCAGCTGCAGTTTCACATTCAATATCTTTGTTGGTCCATTTTAAACCAGATAATTTGAATAAGTCGTATTCCATAGGAGCGTCTGCAGTCATTGTAGTGGTTTCATCGAAAGTAACTTGTCCTACATCACAAGTAACGTGGTCGTGACTGTTAATGTATTTAGCAAGTTCTTCAGCACCAGATGCAGCATCTTTCCAACTGTTTCCAGTGTATGCGTGGAATTGTAAGTGACAGATGTGCATAATTTGGTCTCTGATTTCAGCTGCTTTAGAACCTTTTTTAACGTTTTTAACAGCATCCATAGTTTCAATGGTTGTTGGAACGTTACCAGGGTGTCCTAAATCGTTAGGGTGAATGTGAATAGAGTGAGGTAAGTTTAACATTTCGTTAGCTTTTGCTAAAGCGATTACAACTTCTTTAGAAGTTACGTCGAAGTAAGGTGCTTTATCGTTAACACCGTGTACGTTCATACCCCAACCCCATGCTTCACTTCCACATGGGTTTACGATTTTAATTCCGTAACCTTTGGAGATTTTTAACCATGCAGATACAAATGCTGCAATATCTTCAATGTTGTTTTCTTTTGCGTATTCCATTACGAACCAGTTGTTACCGAATAATGGTAAAGCTGGGATGTCTAATTGTGGAATAGTTGCAATTTCTTCGTGAGTGTGTTTTGCTTCAAGAGGAGGCATAGCTGCTTCAACAACAGTACCGTAACCTAATCTTGAGTATCTGTAACCAGTTGCAGGACAACTTGGGATAGAGAAACCAGATTCAGATCTTAAT
This sequence comes from Methanobacteriaceae archaeon, assembly GCA_029219465.1. Taxonomy (NCBI): domain Archaea; kingdom Methanobacteriati; phylum Methanobacteriota; class Methanobacteria; order Methanobacteriales; family Methanobacteriaceae; species Methanobacteriaceae archaeon. Next base: position 27,654 of record JAQXTL010000020.1, read on the forward strand.
ACTTTAGTTTTTTGAGTAACACCTCTTCTGGAATCTTCAGGTCTGTATAATCTTCCAACTACTAATTTTGGACCTGCAACGTGAGCGTGAGGGTCAATACCTGCTGGCATGACTATTTTATCGGTAACGTCTATGACTTTAGCATCTGCAGATACGTCATCTACAATAATACCATCTTTGAACATAACGTCTTTTTTCTCACCGTTAATTTCGTTAGCTGGGTCGTAGACAATACCATTTTTAAGAATATATTCCATTATATCACCTTAGAGTGCGTTTGGATTTGGCACAAATTTTGGAGCTACGTTTGGCTCTTCTCTGAGTTTCATTACTCTTTCTTTAAGTTCACGGACAATCCATTCGTCGTCACGACAAGTTTCTGGTTTGTCAATAGCTTTTTTCATGTAGATAGGAACTCCATCCATACGGTAACTGGTACCAGCACATTCTACAGCAATGAATGAACCTGGTAATACTACGTCAGCAAGCTCGGTGGAAGGACCCCAGTGAATATCGATTTGAATAACTGGAATGTCAGCTAAGTGTTGGTTTGCTCCGTTAGGGAAGTGAGCACCTGGGTCAGCTGCAATAACCATGAAACAGTCAGGTTCTTTTCTGACTAATAAATCGATAGTGTTGGTTTCACCTAACATGTATCTTGGGTAACCTCTACAGTAGTCTACACCGAAAGCGAATCCACATTCAAATGCCATGAAGATGTTGAATCCGTTTACGTTAAAGTGACCTCTCATAGGAGTAAGTCCCCATTTACTGTATTTGTTTAAGTCTTGAATCATTTTAATAGCAATATCAATGTTTCTTTGTTTTGATAAAGTGTGAGTTAAACCTAAACCGAAGAAGAGTACACCAAATTCTGCGTTTTTCATTTCTTCTGCTAATTCGTAAATATCTTCTTTAGGAATTCCAGAAATTACGTCTTGGTATAATTCTTTTCCTCTTAATACAGCTCTGATAGCGTTGTAGAAACCGTAGTCTCCGTTTTGTTCGAATCCAATCCATTTGTCAGAACATTTTGCAGTATCTGAGAATTTAGGATCCATAGTAACAACAGTTCTGTCGAATCTTCCTCTTTGTCTGAAGTATCCACGACAGAAAGCAGCGTATCTTGCTAAGTGTCTTGGGTGAGAGTTCATAGCGTTACTTCCAGAGTAAACAATCATGTCAGCTCTGTTTTGAACTTCCCCTAAGGTTTGAATAGGGTAACCTGCGTTTTGTACAGCTTGGAGAGAAGGACCGTGACAGATAGTAGCTTGGTTATCTAATACAGCACCGATGTATTCACCTAATGCTACACCTTCTTTCATACATTCAGTTGAGGTTTCAGACCAACCGTAGAATACAGGTCTGATAGAGTTAGCAATGTATTCTGCAGCTTTGTCTAAAGCAGTATCCCAGTCAACTTCAGTAAGTTCTCCGTTTTCATCCCTAATCATTGGAACAAGTAATCTTTGGTCCATATCTTCCATGATTTTACTTGCTCCTAATCTGCATGCGTGTCTTACAGCAACAACGTGATTATCTTTAACTAAGTAATCTAAATCATCACAATTACAACCACAGAAAGCACAAGTACAGTTTTCAACAATGTGATCATAATCAGTTACAGGTGGTTCATAAGTCATGATCAATCAACTCCTCCCATTTACGTCCGTGATAAACAGGTAATTCACCTAAAGAATCCATGTTTTCAACAACATCGTCATCTTCTTCATCAACGTATTTTTTGTATACCCATCTCATTAAGTCAGCCATGAGTAATACTTTTCTATCAGTTTTTTCTACAGTACAAGTAATACCTTTGTAAGTAGGGTCTGAACAACAGTAGGTATCGTGGCTTACAATAGTGTTAGCCCATGGACCTTTACAAATGAATACAGTACCTTCGTGAGGTGCGTCTCTAGATACAGCACAGTTTACAACAACTTCACCAAAGTCGGTTTTAACAAGGACGGTGTCCCAGTTGTTTACACCTAATTTAGCCATATCCCTAGGGTCCATGTAACAAGTACCGGAAGCGTTTTTATATTCTTCTTTTAAAGTGGATCCTCTTTTCTTACAAGCACCTTGGTAGATGTCAGATCCAGTGTTTAACATACATTTAAGAACATCAGTAGTTCCTTCACCAGTAATTTTTACATCAGGTACTACAGGTTTTTCTAAATAAGTATTAGCGTAATGCATTATATAATCCCCCTTATTCTAACCATATAGCATTAACTGGGCAAAACATTTGACATGTTCCACAGAATTCACATTTTTCAGGACTGAAGAGTTTGATAAATCCGTTTTCAACCATCATAATTACTTCTTCAGTCTTTGCACCATTACCACCAGCATTTTCAGGACTGATAGCTGCGTTAACAGGACATGCGATTACACAAATACCGCATCCTAAACAATTATCTTGATTAACTTTAAGTTCCATCCAATCACCTAGTCTTTAATAGCATCTAAAGCTTCTTTCCAAGTAGCGGAGTTAATAGGAGTGTGGTCAACTTCAGTTCTTACTACAGTAATAGCATCGTTAGGACATGCATTTGCACATGCTTTACAACTTACACAGTATTCGCCGTAAGCAACAACGTGTGCCATTCTGGAACCTGGAGCGGTAGATACAGGGAATGCTAAAGCATTACATTGACAGATATCTACACAAGCACCACAAGCTTGACATTTGTCATCGTCGACTTCAATAGAACCTTTGAATGGTTTTTTAACTTTAGCAGCGTCTGTAGGACATACGCCTTCACACCATCCACAGTATACACAGAGTTCAGAGTCGATAATAGAGTTACCAGTAACAACTGCGTTAGCAGGGTTTAAGTCGTACTCTCCGTAGTTACATGCTCTACAAATAGCTTTGATAGCGTTAGTAGGACAGGATTTTTTACATACGAGACAGTATACACATTCATCTTTGTTGATAACAATAGATTCTTTACCAGTTTCGTGATCAACGTAGATAGCTTCTGCAGGACATAATTCTTCACATACACCACAGTAAATACAGTCATCTTCGTTTACATCGATTTCACCAGTTACTAAATCAGCACGGTCTGGTAAAACTCTGTCGATAACGATTGCGTCACGAGGACATGCAATTTCACATCTTTTACAGTAGACACATTCATCATCATCAATTTCTGAGAAAGCATTGTAATGAGGATATGCTTCGATTTCTCTGATTGGTACGCCATCAATAGTTAATACTAATGCGTCAACAGGACATAATCCACTGCACATACCACATAATACACATTTACTTTCGTCAATGCTTACTCTTTGAGCATCAAAGTCGTCTTGGAAGTTTTGAGCAATCTTTTCGTGTCCACTGAAGTAGATGTCGTTGGAAATTCTGTGACGAGCATCGATAGCAACAGCTTTTACAGTAATCGCTTCAACAGGACAAGTGGATTCACAAATCCCACAACCTAAACAGACATGGTCATTGAAAGACAAGTTTCTGACTTCTTCTGCAGACCTTGTAATGTCAAAGTTATTATCTTTAACCTCTTTTAAATTTCTAATCATATTAAATCTCCAAAATTTTTATTGAATTAGTTGGGCATTCATCTTCACAAAGCTGACAACCACAACATTGCATGGAGTCTGCATACGCTTTTAAGGACACCAATTTAATAGCATCCATCTTGCATGCATTTACACATAATCCGCAACCAATACAGGAGTCTTCTACACTTGCTTGGAAATTTCTTTCTTTGCAAATGTTCACAATTTTACGACTCTGTTCTGGATTATTAAATATTGCTTCAGTCATTATTAAAAAATCTTTGGGAGATAAGTCGATGATTGTTCTTGCAACGTCAATTGAGTTCCAAGATAAGTTTCTACCATTCAAATAATGAGAAATAGTAGACCTATCAACACCTAACTCATCAGCAATCTCTTGATGACTTTTACCAGTCATTTTTAATTTAACTGCAGCCAAATATTTTAAACCAGAAGCAATATGTTTTGGCATTTGAACCACCATGTGTAATGATTACACATATGTTTACCTATATAAATATAGTTACCTACTAGATTAAAGACACAATACTTATATATAACTGTGGTATAACTACACAATTTTTTTTAATAAAATCTCTTAAAATCCTTAAAATAATTAAATAATAATTCATAATAATTAATTTTTTTAGAATTAATCAAATATCCTTTAAATAATAAAATTAAGAACGTATATTTATTAATAACATTAAAAAATGTAAAAATTATGTAAAATTTGTAATAAATATATTCCATAAAAGTATGAAAAAAACATGAAAAATCATGTAATTTATTTTGGTCATCCTAAATGTGTAGTAACTACACATAAATTATTTAGAAATTCTTAATTAATACAAAATACAATATTATAATATAATAAGGGGAAGATAAAATGAAAATTGTATCCATAGTTGGAAAGAAAAATACTGGAAAAACTTCACTGACTGTAAAAGTTATTGAAGAGCTTACAAAAAGAGGTTATAATGTTGCATCAATAAAACATTCCCACCATACAATGGAAATGGACAGGGAAAACACTGATACCTGGAAACATAAAAATGCAGGATCAAATGTTGTAGTTGGAATTGGTTCAACAACATTCTTTAATGTAAGAAAAGAAATGGATCTTAACAGATTACTATTTTTAATAAAACATATGGACAATGTTGATTTTGTTGTAATTGAAGGATTTAAAAGATACAATTACCCAAAAATTGCAACATCCCCTGATGTAGTTGATGAATACACAATTAAACAGGTTGATTCCTTTACAATTGATTATGAAGGTTTAACAGAATTAGTAGACCTCATTGAAGAGAGATCACACGACATAGTAGACACATTATTTGCAAACAACTGCGGATACAATGACGGTGAAGCTATTGCATGTGACATCAGAAATGGAAATATTACAGTAGATAACTTAGATGAAGTTCACAGCTACCTTTCAATTGACGGTAAAGTAGTTGGATTAAACAGATTCGTTAGTGATTATCTAAAACAGTCCGTTCTTGGTGTTATCAATACATTAAATTTAAAAGATTATAATGTTGAAGATATTCAAGATATTGAATTAATCATCCCTGGAAAATCCCACTTAACCCCAACTGATGCTAACTGCAGTATTCAAATTAATGGAAAAGATTTAGAAATAAATGCATTTACAAAAAATATTGTTTCAAATTCCATTAATGGAATGATAAGATCCCTTAAAACTGAAAGTGATGTTAAAACAATTGAAATTGTTATTTCCAATATTGAACATGACCAACTAGAAAATGCTTCAATTGAACTTAAAACAAACAATCACAGTGTTGAAATCAATGAATTTACCCAGGGAATCTTAAAAGAAACAACCTATGCAATTGTAAATTCTTTAAAAATTGATGATGAAATTAAAGAATTAAAAATCAACGTAGGAGAGTAGGCGCATGTTAAAAAACGTAGTTAAAGACAAATACAAAAGACCTATCATCTCCTTAAGAATTACAATTACAAACAGATGTAATGAAAACTGCCTTTACTGTCATCATGATGGAATGGTATCTTCTAAAAATGAAATGACTCCTGATGAGCTATTTACTATAAGTAAAATAGCTAAAAGAATAGGAGTTAAAAAAATCAGGCTTTCCGGTGGAGATCCTTTAGTAAGAAAAGACATCGTAGAAATCGTTGAAAAGATTGCAAGTCTTGATTTTAAAGACATTTCACTTACAACTAATGGAGTATTGCTTGAAAAATATGCTCAGGGTTTAAAAGATGCTGGACTAGATAGAGTAAATGTCAGTTTAGATACTTTAAATAGAGATACCTACAAATACGTAACATCTAAAGATTATCTTGAAAAAACAAAAGCTGGAATTCTAAAAGCTGTAGAAGTTGGATTATATCCTGTTAAAATAAACATGGTAGTGATGAAAGATATCAACGATCATGAGATAAAAGACATGTTTAAATTCTGTCAGGAACATGGAATTATCCTTCAGTTAATTGAATTAATCGAAAGTGAAAGCTGTGATGATGATGACTTCAGCAATAAACACCATTATTCATTAGACCCACTTGAAGAAAAGCTAACCAATATATCTGATGAAGTTCATGAACGTAAATTTATGCAAGGACGTAAGAAATATTACATAAACGATGGTGAAATCGAAATAGTTAAGCCTGTTGATAATGCTAAATTCTGCGCAAGTTGCTCCAGATTAAGGATTACACCAGATGGTAAAATCAAACCATGCTTACTTAGAAATGACAACCTTGTAGAATTAATTTCACATATAAGAAATGGTGAAAGTGAAGAGGAACTTGAAGAACTCTTCATGAAAGGAATATATAACCGTGAACCATTCAACAAAGAAGATTAAACAATTCTACTTTAAACCTAATTAATCATTACCATTTAACCAAATAAAGATTAAAAAAATGTTATTTGTAAAAATAACATTATTCTCTCTTTTTTAACAAAAATCAATGATAAAATTATAAATAACATGATTTGTATTATAAATCGTTATAAATTATTTAAGGTGAATATATATGAATTATGATATGTCTGGCAAAGTAACCATAATTACCGGTGGAGGAAAAGGAATTGGATTTGGAATAGCTACTGCATTTACAAAAGCAAAATCTAACCTTGTAATTACAGGTAGAACCGAATCAACACTCCTTAAAGCTAAAGAAGAACTTGAAGACAAATATGGTGTGAAAGTTTAGCTATTACAGCTGACGGCGGTTACGAAGACCAAGTAAAAGGAGCAATTGACAAAGTAGTTGAAGAATTTGGAAGAATAGATGTATTAATTAACAATGCACAAGCTTCCAAGTCCGGATTAAAACTTATTGAACACACAAAAGAAGACTTTGACTTAGCAATTAATTCCGGATTATATGCAGTATTTAACTTTATGAAATTTACACACCCATATCTTAAAGAGACTAAAGGGTCTGTAATTAACTTTGCATCAGGTGCAGGATTATTTGGAAGAGATGGTCAATCATCATATGCTGCTGCAAAAGAAGGAATTAGGGGATTAACCAGAGTTGCTGCAACAGAATGGGGTCCTGATGGAATTAATATCAACATTGTATGTCCTCTTGTAATGACTGAACAGTTAGAACAATGGAGAGAAGAATATCCCGAAATTTATGATAAAACCATTCAAGGAATTCCATTACAAAGATTCGGTGATGCAGAAAAAGATATTGGTGGAACTTGCTTATTCTTAGCATCAGATGCTGCAAGTTACATTTCTGGTGAAACCCTTACCCTCCAAGGAGGATCAGGTTTAAGACCTTAAGAAAAGAATTTTTTCTTTTCTTTTTTTAAAATAATAATATAACAATGTTATGTTTAAGATTTAAAAAAATAAAATGGATGAAAGGGAAGAACCCTTAGATCCATTTAGCTTTAGATACGTGGTCGGTGAATGGAAGTGGGTCGTCACTGCCCATACCAGGTACGTATCCGTAGATTTCTCTTACTTTGTTGTTTACAGTACTCCATACTTTAGCTACAGGGATTTCACATGGACATACTTCGGAACATTGTCCACAGTTGGTACATGCGTCAACCATGTGTACTAAACGAGTTAAGTGGAAGAAAGGAGCTGCAGGAGTGTATCCACCAGGTACCCATTCAGGACCTTCAGCTTCAAGACAGCAGTCTTCACAGAAACATAATGGACATGCTTCACGACAACCGTAACATTTCATACATTTGGAGAATTCGTCTTCGTATTTGTAGAATACGTCGATAATATCACCAGTAGTACCTGCATAATCAACTTCCTTCTTCTCTTGGGATTCTTTAAGCATGAAGTTGTTAATGTTTTCTCTGATTTTAATTCCTTTTTCGAGAGGTTCTTCGGTAGCGATTAAACCTGCGTCAATAACTTTACCTAAAACATCTGCACCTTTGTCGGAGAATACTTCTACGAAAGTAGCTTTTCCTGCTAAAGGTCCGATTACTCCCCAGTTACCTAATGCCATGTCAGCGTTGTAAGGGATTTTAAGGTTACATCTTTGACAGTTTTCTCTTCTACCCATACCTTGTTCTTCTAATTCACTAATAGCAATACCTTTTTCACCATCAGCTGTTTCCATGATGAGTTTTCCTTTAGCGATTTCTTCTTTGACAACGTCTTTAGGGTCCATTTCGTATACATCTCTAATCATGTTCATGGTAGGAACAGGTGACATGGTTCCTCCACAGTTAACACCAATCATAATTACGTTGTCTTCGATGATTTTTCCTTTTTTCATCAATTCTTTGATGGTCATTGCATCACAAGGTTTACATGCAACAGCAATTTTCATGTCTCTTGCACCGTCTAAGTACTTGGATACAAATTTAGCAATGTTTAAGGTACCACAGTGGATAGATCCAGCAGTTTTAATAACATCTGCAGGGTCAGTTACAAGAATAGGTACTGCATCGTAGATATCTGCACCTTCAGTTACTCCAACAATACCGTCAACGATACCTTCTTCTAATAAGTATTTCATAATAGTGGTTACTACTCCACCGTACTCTCCTTTTTCTTTGATATCTTCGATAGCAGAGTATGCGTAGTACATATCGTTAATTTTTGCGCTCATTTAAATCTACTCCTTATTTATTTACCTACTTTAATGGTAGTAGTACTCATATCTTCAGCTTTAATTTCGGTGTCAGTACCATCTTTGTAGACTTCTCCTTTAACAACAACTTTTTCAGGGAGTTTTTCTACTTCAATAGCACAAGCTTTTAATTCAACCATTTTAGATTTAGGGTCGAAAGAATCAGAGTTAGTCAATACATTTGCAGCACATTCTACAAAGTGCATTGGGATGTTTACAATACCTTCTCTAATGTTGTCAGTTACACGTGCAGGAATTGCAATTTCTCCTCTTCTGGAGTAAGCTCTTACTACTTCACCGTCGATAATTCCTCTAGCTTTAGCATCGTTAGTGTTGATTTCGATGAATCCAGTTTTTACCTCATTGCTTAAGGTTTCACATCTTCTGGTCATTGCAGCGTGGTAGTGGAATAATACTCTGGTAGTAGTTAAGAGTAATGAGTATTCTTCATCAGGAGTTTCTACTGGTCCTTTGTGTTCTAATGCTTGGAAGACACCTAAACCATCAGGGTGTGCAAATTTCTCTTTGTGCATTAATGGTTGACATGGGTCATCTTCGGATGGGCAAGGCCAGTGGAGAGCTTCAGGAGTGTCTAATCTTTCACGGTTCATACCTGCCATGATAGGAGCACATTCTCTGACTTCGTCGAAGATTTCTTCAGAAGATTCGTAGTGGAAGATGGATCTTGGTACGCCCATTCTAACTGCGATTTCTTCCATGATTTTCCAATCTAACCATGCGCCTTCAGGTGGTTCTTGAGCTTTGTGTAAGCATTGAACTCTTCTTTCACCGCTGGTGAAAGTACCTTCTTGTTCACCCCAACCTGCTGCTGGTAATACAACATCAGCACATTGTGCAGTGTCGGTTAAGAAACATTCTTGAACGATTAACATTTCTAAGTTTGCGAGTGCTTCTTTGGTGTGTTGTACATCTGCATCGGAGAGAACAGGGTCTTCACCGTGGATGTATAATACTTTTAAGTCACCGGAGTGAGCTGCGTTCATCATTTCAACTAAGGTTAAACCAGGAGTGGTTGGTAAGTTTACTTCGTAACCTTCAGCACTGTAGTAGTCGTTGAACCATGCAGTAGTTTCTGGGTCACTTACTTTTCTGTAACCTACGTAATCGGAAGGTAATGCACCCATATCACAAGCACCTTGTACGTTGTTTTGTCCTCTTAATGGGTTTACTCCAGTACCTTCTCTACCAATGTTACCGGTTAACATAGCGAGGTTTGCGGTGGACATTACGTTGTCTGCACCGTGGGAGTGTTCAGTAATACCTAAGGAGTATACAATAGCTGCTTTGTCAGCAGATGCATATTCAATAGCTAAGTGTTCAATGGTTTCAGGAGAGATACCAGTGATTTCAGAAGCTTTTTCTAAGGTGTATTTTTGAACAACTTCTTTCATTTCTTCGTAACCTTTGGTTCTGTTTGCAATGAATTCATCATCTTGTAAGTCGTTGTCGATGATAACTTTAATCATAGCATTCATTAAAGCAACGTCAGTACCAGTTTCGAATTGTACGTATTCATCTGCGAGTTTAGCAGTAGGAGTGAATCTTGGGTCTAATACTACTAATTTAGCACCGTTTTGTTTAGCTTGGATAATTTTACGTCCGAATAATGGGTGAGCTTCCATGTTGTTGGATCCGATACAGAAGATGTAATCAGCTTCTTTAATACTGTCAAATCCGTTGGTCATAGCACCTGATCCAAAGGTGGTTGCTAAACCTGCTACAGTAGGTCCGTGACAGATACGTGCACAGTGGTCTACGTTTTGAGTTCCACAAGCTACTCTAGCTAATTTTTGAGTAATGTAAATGTTTTCGTTAGGTGAACGAGCACATGCGTAGAAACCAACTTTGTTTGGGTCTTCGTCAGAAACTTCTTTGAGTTTGTTAGCAACTAAGTCTAAAGCTTCATCCCAAGATGCTTCTCTAAATTCACCGTTTTCTTTGATTAAAGGAGAAGTTAATCTGTCTTCCCTATTAATGAATTGGTATCCAAAGTTTCCTTTTGGACATACTTTACCCTCGTTTACAGGGCTTCTTTTTAAAGGTTCAACACCAACAATTTTTCCGTCTTTAACAACGAAATTGAGTCCACAACCGGTACCACAGTATGGGCAGATTGTTGGAACATATTTAATTTCAACCATTTTATAATCTCCAAAATATTTTTGTTTTTTTAAAAAAAATTTAAAAAGCTTAAATTAATATTAAGCTTTTTGAAAGTTCATCAAGTGCTTATTCTTTAAGGTAAGTGAACCAGTAAAGACAAGCTACGAAGAGTCCTCCACCAATAATGTTACCAATGGTAACTGGGACTAAGTTGTTTATAATAATACTGGACCAGGTTACTCCATTAGCTCCTAAGAACATACCTAATGGGATAAAGAACATGTTTGCAACACTGTGCTCAAATCCGATGGTAACGAAAGCCATAATTGGGAACCAAATACCGAATATTTTACCAATAACATCATCAGATGCGTTAGCTAACCATACAGCTAAACATACTAACCAGTTACAACCAATAGCTTTAATTAAAGCTACTGTGAAAGGCATAGTTACTTTACCTTCAGCTACAGCAATAGCTTTAGTGGTAATAGCATATGCAGGTGCGGTTGCGTCAGTAGGACAAATTCCTCCCATGTAAGCTAAAACGTATGCAACGAATAAAGCTCCAACAAAGTTGAAAATCCAACTTACAACCCAGTTTTTAGCAAGACCGCCAACAGAAGCAGATCCATCTAAAACACCGATAATCATAAACATAACATTTCCAGTGAATAATTCAGATCCTGCAAGGATAACAATAATCAAACCTACAGGGAACACTGCACCAAATACAAATTTTTCTAAACCTAAAGGAGCGCCAGCTTTAATCATACCTGCGCTTGTTACAATTGCTAATAAACCCCCAAATGCAATATATGCTCCTGCTAAGAAGGAGAGTAATACTACATTAATAATATTAGCAGAGTCTTTTGCTCCAGCAGTTTTTGATATTGCTTTTGCAGTATCTACTGGACTTTTAAATGAACTCATTTTATCAACCTCTTATTCCCTTTATAAATTAATTTTTATAATACTTAAAGAATCCACTTACAGAGATGTTTTTTAAAGTATTATGGTTCTATATTACTTAATGACTATATAAACGATTTATCATTAGAAATAAAAAGAAATGTTTAAATATAAAGAATTAACAAAATAATCATAATGATAAATCATTATAAATATAGTTAATATCGTATTTTTACTATTTTTTTATTGAATAATTTATTTAAAAAACTTAATTTAATCAATACATAATTTTAATCGTTGAATTTCATTAATAAAAAATTATACTTATAATTTTCAAGATTTTAAATATTTATAAAAGAAAACACAAATATTGAACATACATAATTTTCATTACACTAATATTTATAAGAAAAGAGAAATTAATATAACTATTGTTATAAAAAAATATGAAATACAAGGGGTCGATGTGATGAAGATTGAAGAAATTGATGCTATAACATATAAAAATAATCAGCACAACGAAGCAAGAGAAAAAGTTGTAAAAGATGAAACCATCACACTAACAATAAATGGTACAATATCAAGAAGCTTATCTGCAATAGAAGATTCACTTAAAGAATTTGCAGTTGGATACCTATTTAATGAAAATCTCGTCAAATCATTAGAAGATATTAAAAAAATTGAAATTGATGGCGTACAGATTAATGTAGAGATTGATGATACCTTACTTAAAACAAATGAAACCGTATTATGTTCCGATTCTGCAGGAGGATGGAGAAGTAAAATTAAAGAAGTACATCCTGTTGAGTCTGATTTCCAGGTAAATGTCAAAGAATTAATTGATCGAATTGAAGAGTTAAAAGACAACGCTGAAATCTGGCAAGCTACCGGTGGAACACACGTTGCAGGAATCGTTTATAACGGTGAATTTGTTGTAAAAGAAGATGTAAGCCGTCACGTTGCAGTAGATAAAGTAATTGGTTATGGTATATTAAATGGTTTTGACTTAAATCAGTCTTATGTAATCTACAGTGGAAGAATGCCAGCAGATATGGTAATTAAAATGACCAGAGCAGGCGTTCCAGTATTAGCATCAAATGCTGCTCCTGCAAATTCCGGATATAATATTGCAAAAAAAGGAAATATTACTCTCGTTGGATTTTTAAGAGGCCAACGCTGTAATATATATAATAATCAAAATAGAGTAATTTTTGACTAAATTACTCTAATACAGTATGTCTTGCTTTAAGATCACTTTCAGTTTGTTGCATTTTTTCCATTAATTCAGAAACAATTGCATCTAAAAAGACTAAAGTGGTCAACTCAAAAGCAGTTCCTAAAGGTGTTAAGGAAGTATAGTTTCCATGAATTTGACGTTTCATATAGTTTTCGTCATCAACTTCTTTTTTTGTTCTTCCTTTAACAAAAACATAAGCATCAGATAATTTTCCTAAAGTAGACTCAGGATATGAAGTTACAGCCAATACTTTAGAACCTCTATTTTTAGCAATTTTTGCTGCAGAAACGATGGTATTTGTTTCACCAGAACCTGAAATTGCAATAATACAGTCATCTTCATAAATAGCTGGAGAAATAGTTTCTCCTACAACATAAGCACTTAAACCTAAATGCATTAATCTCATTGCAAAAGCTTTAGCAGCAAGTCCTGATCTTCCAGCACCAGTAACAAAGATATTTTTAGATTCGATAATAATATCTTCAAATTTGTCAATAGTTTCCTCATCTAAAAATTCTTCAGCATTCTTAATATTATCTAATATCGCGTTAATAGAAGTTTTCATAATTTCCATTTTATCTAATCCCAAAATCGATATTATTAATTATGATTAAAATTTTATTTATAATTGATGGAATTTGAAAGTAAAGGATTGATAAGTTTAGAGATAGATGGTGAAGTTTACGGATATAGATTATTCGAAAGTCTTGACTCCCTTTCGAAAACAAAATCTCAAAGAAAATCTGCTAAACAGTTAAATATTTCTCATACTGTTTTTAATAGAAGAATACTTAAAGCAGAAGAAAAATTAGGGATAAAACTTACCAAAAAAGTGGGAAATGGTACACATCTCACCCGTGAAGGATTAGACTTATTAGAAGAGTTCAAAAAATATGCAATCCAAATCGAAAAGACATCTACAATCAACATTGTTGGAGGTCATATCAGCACAGGTCTTTTGGACAGTATTGATTTACCTTTTAAAACAAATATCTACAGCAGCAATGACGAAGATGCATTTGAACTTGCTAAAAGAGGAGTTGTGGATATATTAACCCTTGACGACCCGTTAATTGCTTTTGAAAGAGATATTAACTTTTATCCAATAGCTTATGATTACCTTGTTCTTATTTCAAGTCCAGAAACAAAAGATATTGAAAGTATTTCAGATTTGGAAAATCTTGATTTTGTAAGTGTTTCTGGATCTGCTCAAAGGCTTGCATGGGACAGTTTAAAACATTATGATATTAACATAAACATCACCGAAACTGTAAACTCCCAGTTTGAAGCATATAAATTAGTTAAAAATTCCAAAAATCTACATACATTCCTTAATGCAAGTTACTTTAAAGGAAACGAACTTTTAAAATTTGATACCCAACATGTTATAAGTTTAGTTAAGGTAAACGAAGATAAAGACGATGTTGACGAGTTTATCAGATACCTAACAAATGAAGGGCAAAACGACATCGAAAAGCAAGGTTTCAGTCCGATGTAGATGATACTTTTCAGATGCTCTTAGAAAAAGTAAAATTATATAACATGACATATTTTATATCACACTCATATGACCGAATTTTAAGTTTCAAAACATTAAATAATGATAAGAAACAATATTAACATAGAAGATTTAAGGCGATATTATGGCGAAAAATAGAGATTTACTAGCTATTGGGCACTCTGCTCACGATTATATCATTAAAGTACCAGAATTCCCAAAAGCAAACTTTTCTGCTCCAATTACCAACATGAAAACATTCAATGGAGGAGCAGCAGCTAACGTTGCTTGTGTTGGTGCTAAATTAGGATTAAAAACATCTTTGGTTTCAGCGGTTGGTGGAGATTTTAAAAAAACAGAATACTATGAACATATGCAAAATTTAGATATTGATACTGACTCACTTATTATTGTTCCAGGCGAATCAACTCCTACTGCATTTGTATTAACCGATGATAATTCAGACCAAATCAGTTACTTCTACTGGGGTGCAGCTCGTGAGTTTGCACAAAGTAAAGTACCTACCTCCGCAATAAAAAATGTTGAAGCAGTACATTTAGCTACAGGAGATCCTGATTTCAACTGGAAATGTTCTGAAGAAGCAAAAGATGAAGATTTACTTATTTCATTTGACCCAGGTCAAGACCTTGGAATGTATGATATTAAAAAATTAAGAGATGTAATTAAAAATACAACAATTCTTTTCGGAAACCATCATGAAATCGGAAGAATCTTAGAATCTCTTGAAGTGGATTTAGATGGTCTTAGAGAATTAGGTCCAAAGATTATTGTTAAAACCTGTGGGGCTAATGGTAGTGAAATCTACTCCGATGAAGACAAAATTAAAATCGATGCTATTAAAACAGAAGCTATCGATCCAACTGGTGCTGGAGATTCATATAGAGCAGGATTCTTATCCAGATTCTTAAACGGCGAATCATTAGAATCATCTGCTAAATTCGCATCAACCGTTTCATCATTTATTGTAGAACATCAAGGTTGTCAAACCAACATGCCTACATTTGATGAAGCATTTGAAAGAATGAATGGATTTTACTAGAATCCTTTCCTTTTTTTCAAGTATACTTTATTTTTATCAATATGACTTTATTTCTTATTTAAAAAACTAAAACAACTACTTTTTCAAAAATAATTGATACATATCAATAATATTTTAATTAAAAGCCAACCAATTAATTTAAATACCAATAATTAAATATAAAAAAATATCAAAATGATATGGAATTTAAATAAATTAAATTTGACTGTTTTAAATCTTATTTGATGTGATATCATGACACAAATTAGTGATGCAAAAAAAGGAATATTAACTGAAGAAATGAAACATGTTGCAAAAATAGAAAATGTTTCAGAAGATTTTATTTTAAAATCTGTAGCTAAAGGTACTATTGTAATACCAAGTAACGTAAACAGAGACATTGAAGCTTCCGGTATCGGTGCAGGTCTTAGAACCAAAGTAAACGCAACCGTTGGAACTTCAACTGATATTGTTGACTTTGATGAAGAAGTTAAAAAAGCACAAATTGCTATTGACCACGGTGCAGACTGTTTAATGGAATTAAGTATTGGTGGAGACTTAGATGTAATCAGAAGAAGAGTTCTCGACATGTCCCCATTACCAGTTGGTTCTGTACCAGTATACCAAGCATCCATCGAAAGTATCAGAGAACACGGTTCTGTAGTTGACATGACTGAAGATGACTTATTCAATGCTATTGAAAAACAAGCAAAAGATGGTATTGACTTTATGGCAATCCACAGTAGTATTAACATCGAAACCTTAACCAGACTCAAAAGACAAGGCCGTGTAACTGGACTCGTATCCCGTGGAGGATCATTCATGTCCGGATGGATTGTTGAAAACGAACAAGAAAACCCATTATACTCAAACTTTGACTATGTCTTAGAACTTGCTAAAGAACACGACGTTGTTCTTTCACTTGCAAACGGTATGAGAGCAGGATCTATTGCTGATTCAACCGACAGGGCACAAATCCAAGAATTGATCATTTTAGGAGAATTAATTGATAGATCTCGTGAAGCTGGAGTACAATGTATGATTGAAGGACCTGGACACATTCCAATCAACGAAATCCCAACTAATGTAATGATTCAAAAGAAAATGTGTTCCAACGCTCCTTTCTACATGCTTGGACCTATTGTATGTGACGTAGCACCAGGTTACGACCACATTGTATCTGCAATCGGAGCAGCATCCTCTGCAAAAGCAGGTGCAGACTTTATCTGTTACGTAACTCCTGCAGAACACCTCGCTCTTCCTAACCCTGAAGACGTAAAAGAAGGAGTTATTGCAACTAAAATTGGAGCTTACGCAGGTGACTTAGCAACCGGACAAATTGACGGTTCACAAGATTTAGCTATGGCTGAAGCACGTAAAAGACTCGACTGGGAAGCACAATACGAATGCGCATTATTCCCTGATGCAGCACGTGCAAAAAGAGACCAAAGACCTCCTGAAGAAGAGGACACCTGTACCATGTGTGGTAACTTCTGTGCAGTAAAAATCGTTAACGAATGGTTAGACAAATCTGATTCTGACCTAATCAAATAGATAGATTTTCTATCTATTCTTATTTTTTATATTCATTTCCCAAAATATGATGTAATAAACCACGTGTTTTACATCATATACTAACTATTTTTTAAAAACTTTGAAAAAATAATCATCAAATCACTTAGTTTTACTAATCTTTTTATATAAATAACAACAAATATCATTTTAATATAACTTATTTTATGATAATTTTTTTATTAAAACGGTGAATATAAATGACACATTGGATTGAAAACATAGCTACTGAATTAGCAGAAAGAGATGTAGAAGAACATGTTATTGCAAGTGGAACCTCCATTTCAGGTTCAATTCACATTGGAAACTCATGCGACATATTTATTGCTAATGCAATTGGAAAAAAATTAAGGGAACTCGGAAAACAAGCAAAAACCATCTGGATTGCAGATGACCACGATCCATTAAGAAAAGTTCCATACCCACTTCCTGAAGATTACGACAAATACTTAGGTATGCCATACTCCGTTATCCCATGTCCTGACGGCTGCTGTGACAACTTTGTAGAACACTTTGAAAAACCTTTACTCACAGTAATGGACGATTACGGAATTGAAATGGAAACCAAATCCGGTTTTGAAATGTACAAAACTGGAGTTTACAACGACTACATTAGAACCTCTCTCGAACACGTTGATGAAATCAAAGAGATTTTCAACGAATACAGAAGAGAACCATTAGCAGATGACTGGTTACCATACAACCCAATTTGTGACGAATGTGGACGTGTAAACACAACTTATGCTTATGACTTTGACGGCGACATCATCAAATACAGATGTGAATGTGGCCACGACGGTGAAATGGATATCAAATCAGGTAACGGTAAACTTACCTGGAGAGTAGAATGGGCTGCAAGATGGAAAATCTTCGGAACCACATGTGAACCATTCGGAAAAGACCACGCAGCTAGTGGCGGATCCTACGATGTAAGTAGCATTATTTCAGAAAAAATCTTTGATTACCCTGCACCATTCCCAGTACCATACGAATGGATTACTCTCGATGGTGAAGCAATGAGTAAATCTCACGGAGTATTCTTTGCTCCAGAAGAATGGTTAAAAATTGGACCTGCAGAAAGTCTTAACTACTACTTGTTCAGATCCAAACCAATGAAAGCAAAAGACTTCTCACCAAAAATGTCTTTCTTAGACTTTATCGACCAATTTGATACCGTTGAAAAAGTATTCTACGGTGAAGAAGAAGCACCATCTGAAAAAGAAGGTAAAAAATTCAAAGAAATCTATGAAATCGTACAAATCAACGAAGGTAGTCCTTTACCATTCAGACCACCTTTCAGATTCCTCGTTAACGCTTACCAAATTGCTGGAGACGACTTAGAAAAAATCTTTGGAATTTTAAAAAGAAACTCCCAATTATCAAAAAGCTTTAAAGACAAAGAATTTGGCGACTTAAATGAAACTGAATTAGCTCAATATCGTGAAAGAGTTGACAACGTAATTTACTGGTTAGATACTTATGCACCTAAATTCGTAAAATTCCAAGTGCAAGAGAAAAACATTCCAAAATTACCGTTGACCGAAGATCAAGACAAATTCTTAGCTGACTTAGCTGACTTGATGGAAAACAATGAATTCTCAGAAGCAACTGAATTGCACGATGCAATGTATGAAATCTTAGAAGCACAAGAATTAAAACCTCAAAAAGGATTCCAAGCTATTTACAAAATGATTCTTGGTCAAAAACAAGGTCCAAGAGCAGCTTCATTCTTGTTAAGTTTAGACAAAGATTTCGTTATTAAAAGATTGAGAAAAGAAGCTTAATCTTTTAAATTTTTTCTTTTTTTATTTTTAAAGTAATGTTTTAAACTCTTTTTTCATTAAAGAATCATCAACAAACTGATAATCTAATTTTTCAAATATTTCAACTAAAATATCATCACGACTATCAAAGCTAACAACAATGCTTTTAAATTCATAATCAATAGCTATTTTTTCAAGCTGTCTGATTAATTTGTAAGCTATTTTTTCTCTCTCATCATATGAGTTTAAAAATAAAGTAGTAATCTCTGCAGATTGTGAGTCATAAACTCTAAAACTAGCACATCCTACAGTTTTTTTAAAACTGACCAAAAGCAATACAACCTGAGGATCATCTAAAAAACAACCAAAAGATTTACAAAATTCAACAAATCTTTCATCAGTTTCATCTGTAACAATAATCTCCATTATTTCACCTCAGTAGTATTTCCAACTTTCTTAAGTTCTTCTTCCCACACACCAGGGTTTTGTTTAATAAAGTCTAAAAATAACTCTCTACATTCCATTTTATCCAATACAACAACTTCAACATCGTTAGATTCAAGGAAATTCTCTGCACCCATTAGTGTAGTATTTTCTCCAATAACCACTTTTGGTATGTTATAAAGAATAATAGCTCCTGAACACATTGAACATGGAGATAGTGTGGTGTAGAGTGTACATTCAATATAATCTTCATAGTTAAGACGTCCAGCATTTTCAATTGCATCCATTTCTGCATGCATAACTACTGAACTGTTTTGAATTAATCTATTATGGCCTCTTGATATAATCTTGTTATCTTTAACTAAGACAGCACCAATAGGCAAGCCTCCATCCTTTGAAGACTTTTTAGCTTCTTTAAGAGCTTCATCCATAAAATAATTATCGTTTGTCATTTTAAAAAAAGGAATAATAGATGAATAAAACATCTATTTAAATCTACTTAATAATCCTTTATTGGATTCTTTTTCTAATGCTTCCTCAAGTTCTGCAACTTGATTTTTCAAATCAGCAATAGCTTTGTTGGATTCATTAGATAATTTATCAAAACTACTTTCTTTAAGTCTGAGCTGATTTTTAAGTGAGGAAATTTCTTCTTTATATCCGTCAATTTCCTTTTTATTTTGAGAATCAACTTCATCTTTGTAGTTACCAATTTCAATTAGTTCATTTCTTAAAGTTTTAACTTCATCAGAAAGACTGGTATTTTCCTTTTTAGCAGCCTCTAACTTGGATTTGACATCACTTAATTCGTCAAACAAATCAGAATTTTCTTTCTTCAATCCTTCTACATCAATTGAATCGAGTTTTTCTTTGTATTGATCAATTTTAGCTTGTAAATCATCTTTGATAGTTTTGAGTTCTGATTCTAGCTTGTCTGCTCTTACTTTGTTGACTGCACCTTCAGCACCAAGTTTTCCAATTTTATCACTTAAATCAGCATTAATATCTAATTGATCATAATAGTTTCTGGTACTTTTTTCAAGAGCATCAGTCAATTCCAATTTGAGACTTTTAAGTTTTGAATTTTCTTTTTTAAGATTAGGAATTATATTATTAGTCAAATAATGAAGCTCATTTGATTGATTTGCTAATTTCTCATCTTTTTCTTCTAGTTGAGATTTTAGGTCATCTGAAATGTCACATTCATCGTTAGAAGATTCTTCTTTAACATCATCAGTAGGTTCTTCTACTACTTCATTTTCAATAACATCTTCCTTAGCAGATTCAATAACTACTTCTTCGTTAGGAACTTCTTGAACAGGTTCTTTAGTAATGGTTTCTTCAACTTCTACAACAGGTTTTGATTTTTCTTCATCAGACTTACGATTATTTTTGAGTTTATCTAAGTCTAATTTAACTTTACCACCGTACATGGCATTAATTGGTTTATCACTTGACATTAAAATCACCAAAATAGCAAAATTAATATTATAAAAATTCAACTACAAATTACAAATTAAAATTTATACTTTAGAATATTTAAGTATTACTAAATTTGATAAAAATACTATTGAAAATTTATTAATATCAGTAAAACCAATAATAATATATTAATTAATTTTTGTAACTTGTGGCGATACCATGGATTATTTTGATAGATTAGAAGCTGACACCCATCACCTATACGAAATAGCTAATGAAGCAAGGTCCAAAGGTCTAGATGTTGAATTAGAAACAGAAGTGCCTCTTGCAAAGGACTTAGCTGAAAGAGTTGAAGGGCTTGTTGGTCCTGAAGGCGTAGCTAAAAGAATTAAAACATTAGAACAAGATATTACCAGAGAAGAAGTTGCTTTTGAAATTGCTGCAGAAATTGCATCCGGAAAGTTTGAACTTACTGGTGAAAAGGCAGACTGGGATACAGAACAAAGATGTGACCAAGGCCTTAGAACTGCACTTGCTATTCTTACAGAAGGAGTAGTAGCAGCACCTCTTGAAGGAATTTCAGATGTTAAAATCAAAGACAACTTTGATGGAACAAAATATATTGGAGTATATTTTGCAGGACCTATTAGAAGTGCAGGAGGTACTGCAGCTGCACTAGCTGTACTTTTAGGAGATAAAATCAGACAAGCTATTGGTATTGATGTATTCAAACCAATAGATGATGAAATCGAAAGATACGTAGAGGAAGTTGAGTTATACGAATCAGAAGTTACAAATTTACAATACTCACCAACACCAGAAGAAGTGAGATTCGCTGCAAATCACATTCCAGTAGAAGTATCCGGAGAACAAACTGATAAAGTTGAAGTATCACACAGGGATTTGGAACGTGTTGAGACAAACAACATCCGTGGTGGAGCATTGCTTGCTATGGTTGAAGGAGTAATTCAGAAATCTAAAAAGATTAAAAAGATTTCTAATAAATTAGGTCTTGACTGGGATTGGCTTGAAGAATATTCCAAACCTAAAAAAGATGACTCCAAAGAAGATGCTGGAGATTCTGATATTGTTCATGAACCAAAATATATTCAGGATATTATTGGTGGAAGACCAGTTCTTGGATATCCTTCTGAAAAAGGAGGATTCAGGTTAAGATATGGAAGATCTAGAAATACAGGTCTTGCAACAATGGGAGTTCATCCTGCAACAATGGCATTACTTGATTTCTTAGCAGTTGGAACACAACTTAAGATTGAATATCCTGGAAAAGGTAACTGTGTAGTTCCTGTTGATTCTATTGAAGGACCTACTGTTAAACTTAAAAATGGAGACGTGTTAATCTTAGACACTGTAAAACAAGCACGTGAAGTTAAAAAAGATGTTGTTGAAATCTTATTCTTAGGTGACATGCTTGTTGCATTTGGAGAGTTTTTAAGAAACAACCAGCCATTATTCCCATCAGGATGGTGTGAAGAATGGTGGATTCAATTATTAATGAGAAGTGAAAACTTCGATAGTGAAAATACTGATTTAGATTTACATAAATTGGAATATGAATATTTAACTGCAAAAGAAGCATTTGAATTAAGTGAAAAATACGATATTCCACTTCACCCAAAATACACATACTGCTACAATGATGTAACAATAAAAGACTTAAATTCATTGATTGAGTTAATTGAACAAGGAAAATCAACATTCAGTGAAGATGAAGGAATGAAACTTGATTTATCCTATCAAAAAAGAATTCTTGAGATAATCGGAGTTCCTCATCTTGTACGTGACAACAAAATTATTATTGACAAAGACCATTCATATTCACTCATAAAAACATTAACTCAAAAATTACCTGAAAAAGAAACTACTCTTGAAGCTTTAAATGAAATTTCCAAAATTAAAATCATAAATAAAGCACCTGCATACATTGGTACACGTGTAGGTAGACCTGAAAAGTCAAAAGAAAGATTAATGAGACCTGCACCACATGGATTAATTCCTATTGGAAACAATGGTGGGTCCAGAAGACTTGTCGCAACAGCAGCTAAAAAAGGAAGTATCAAAGTAGATATTTCAAGAAGAAAATGTACCAATCCCGATTGTGGAATCAGCTCCTTTGGATCACTTTGTCCAAAATGTGGAAGCCCAACTGAAATGGGAAATCCATCCTTAAAAACAATACCTCTTGCAGCTATGCTTAAGAAAGCTTCAGATAACGTTAAAGTAAGACGTGTTGATGAAGTTAAAGGTGTAGTAGGTATGATTTCAGAATCAAAATTACCTGAACCTATTGAAAAAGGAATACTTAGAGCAAAACATGAAGTATTCACATTTAAGGATGGAACCATCAGACACGATTCAACTGATTTGCCACTTACTCATTTCATACCAAGTGAAATTGGTGTTACAGTTGAAAAGCTACTGGAAATGGGTTATGAAAAAGACTGTTACGGCAACCCAATTGAAAATGAAGATCAAATTATTGAGCTTAAGGTTCAGGATATTGTTATTTCTGATAATTGTGGAGAATATTTGCTTCGTACTGCTCAATTCATTGATGATGAGCTTGAAAGATATTACCATATGGATACATTCTATAATGTTAAAGAGAAAAGTGATTTAATCGGACACTTGGTTGCAGGTCTTGCACCCCACACTTCAGCAGGAGTACTTGGAAGAATTGTAGGATTTACAAAAGCATTAGGTTGTTATGCTCACCCTTACTTCCATTCTGCAAAGCGTAGAAACTGTGACAGTGACGAAGATGCAGTTATGTTGTTATTAGATGCATTAATCAACTTTTCAAAATCATATTTACCAAATACTAGAGGAGGAAGTATGGATGCTCCTTTAGTTTTATCTTCAAGAATTGACCCTGAAGAGATAGATGACGAATCTCACAACTTAGATATATTTGACAGATTCCCTGTTGAATTTTATGAAGAAACATACACTCCTCATAAGCCTGCAGAAGTTCTAGAATACATTGATAATGTAGAAATGCATTTGGGAACTCCACAGCAATATGAAGGATTAATGTTTTCTCACCACACTTCAAGTATCCATGCAGGACCTACTGTTTGTCTTTATAAGAGATTGCCTTCAATGAGAGAAAAGGTTGAAGCTCAAATTGCACTTGCAGAAAATATTAGAGCAGTAGATCAAAGAGGTGTTGTAGAAAAAGTATTGTCTTCACACTTCCTGCCTGACATTATGGGAAACTCAAGAGCATTTTCCAAACAAAAGGTAAGATGTCCAAAATGTGGTGCAAAATACAGAAGAATACCACTTACCGGAAAATGCAGTTGTGGTGGTAATTTAATCTTATCTGTTTCAAAAGGATCTGTTACAAAGTACCTTGAGATATCACAGGAACTTGTTAATAGATATCCTGTTTCACATTACTTAAGACAACGTTTAGAAATCCAGGAATATGGTATTAACTCGTTGTTTGAAAGTGATAAATCAAAACAGAGTTCTTTAGATATTTTCTTCTAAAGAATTACTTTTCATACGCTCTTGGGATTTTAAATAATAACCGGACAACCATACCTAATAATATATAGTCCACAACCAAGGCGAATGTTTTATATGCAATCATATTCAATATAATATTGAAGATGTTCGTATGGTTACGAACATTTTATTATACATGAGATTACATAGTATAATATGTGAGAGAGCATACTCTCTAAACCAAAATTAAATGGTGTGTTGAAAATGGAAAACTTTGAAAACGACTTAAAAAAATCTGCAAAAATTAATGTAGAGAAAAATAATGGGATTACTGAAAGATTCAGTTACGAAAAATTATTAAAATCATTAATCATGGTTGAAACCCCCTTTTTCGAATCTGATAAAATCGTAGCTACTGTAATATCCCAATTATACGATGGAATTAAAACCAAAGAAATCAAAAAAATCGTACACGAATGTTTAGAAGATATTGACTCTGAAGTTGCAAACAAATACTTAGCAAGTACCAGATTAAAAGTACGTACTTCCAGAGACACTATTGAAGCATTTGACTTATCAAAAATTGCAAATACCTTAATTGAAGAAACCGGAGCAAGTCAAGAAACTGCATTCGAAATTGCTACTGAAACCTGGAAAGAACTCAAAAAGTTAAATGTAGAGTACTTAACCGCTCCAATGATTAGGGAAATTGTTAACACAAAATTAGTCGAATACGGTTTAGAAGATTTAAGAAGCAGATACACTCGTTTAGGTATTCCAGTATACAACATTACCAATTTAATTGAAAACGGTAACAGAGACAATGCTAATATGATTCACAACCCTGAAAGTATTCACAAACATGTAGCAGACGAAGCATTAAAACAATATGCTCTTTTAAAAATGCTTCCAGCACACTTAGCAGATGCTCACATGTCTGGTGACATACACATTCACGACTTAGAATTCTTCGCTGGAAGACCTCTAAACTGTATGCAACACGATATTAGAACTTTCATCAAATACGGACTTAAAGTAGACGGTACTGGTGATCATACCTCCATTGCAGGAGCACCAAACCACATGGAAACTTTAATGAACCACACTGGTGAAATTATGCTTGCAGCACAACAAAACATGTCTGGAGGACAAGGAATGTCCCTTTGGAACGTATTTGTTGCACCATTTGCAAGAGGCAGAACCTACGAAGAAATCAAACAATCTGTACAAATGCTTGTTTACAACTTGAACATGGCATATGCTGCTAGAGGATCTCAAGTTCCATTTACAAGTATGGCATTAGAATTCGGAGTTCCTGACTTCTTAAAAGAAGAAACTGCATACGGACCTAAAGGACAAGTAGTTGGAACCTATGCTGACTTCGAAGAAGAAACCAGATTAATCCAAAGAGCATTTACTGAAACATTACTTGAAGGAGATAACGAAGGAAAACCTCATTTATTCCCTAACACAATCTACACTCTCCGTAAAGAAACAATGACCAGTGAATACGAAGAAGACATCAGATTAGTTCACGAATTATCTGCAAAATACGGTTCATCCTACTTTGTAAACATGTTCCCTAAATACAGAGGAGACATGGCTAACTACATGGGTTGCAGAACCTGTTTACAAGATACCTGGACTGGTGACTGGGATCAAGACTGTTTAAGAACCGGTAACCTTGCATATGTTACTTTAAACTTACCAAGAATCGGATATCAATCCAGAGATGAAAGCCAAGTATTCGAATACTTAGATGAATACATGGATCTCGCAGTTGAAACCTTAATGCTTAGAAGAGAACAAGGTTTAAAATGTTTAAATGATTTCCACATTTTACCATTCTTAAAACAAAAAGTTGCTGAAGATTCCTACTACAGAATCCAAAATTCAACATTATCCTTCGGTTTTGTTGGACTTAACGAAATGTTATCCTCATTATTCGGAGCAGGTATTGATGATGCAGATGCAAACAAATTTGGTGTAAAATGTATTGAATACATTAACGATAGAGCTAACCAATTAAAAGATGAAACTGGACTTAGATGGTCTGTTCTCCAAACTCCAGCTGAATCCACTGCATACAGATTCGCAACACTTGATAAAAAACAATACGGAGATCAAGCTATCTTACAAGGTGATGGAAATGCTAATTACTACACCAATTCATCTCACGTACCAGTAGATACTGGAATGTCTCTTATTGAAAAAATCAAAATTGAAGAACAATATCACAGTATCACCCCTGGTGGACACATTTTCCATGCATTCATGGGAGAATCTTACTCCGATCCAGATTCATTAATGAGTTTAACTAATAAAATCGCTAAGAAATCCGATATTGGATTCTGGGCTTACAGTTCTGCATTAAGTTTCTGTCTTAAATGTAAAACTTTAATGAAAGGATTAAACAATGTCTGTCCTACTTGTGGAGAACAAGACGATGTAGAATGGTATGACAGAATTACCGGTTACGTACAACAAGTTGGACGTGCAAAATCTGCATCCGGAGGATGGAACCCTGGAAAACGTCAAGAATTAATTGACAGAAGAAGATTCGAAGATAACTAAAATGGTTATCTTCACACACACCATTTTTAACCCTTAACTAAACCATCAAGCTAATTTTCAACACTTTTTTTAACAATTGTATTCCTAATAAAATAGATATTTTGTAAAGTATAATTGAAAAGTTTAAATATGTAGTTTACTAAAAGTAATACTGAAAATTAATAAAATATATTTGAACTATTAATTTTTATAAGATATTTTTTTGGAGATATAATGAGAATAAAAAATTTTTCTATTTTAATATTTGTATTATTAATCTGCTGTATCGGCGCAGTTAGTGCTACAGAAGATAATACTATTGATAATAATTTAAATGAGATAAATACACAAGATTTAATCTCAATAAGTAATGAAGAATCAGTTAGTGTGGAGGAAACTGCATTAACTGAAAATATATTAAAATCTGAGTCAACTACACACGTAGTTACAAATCAAAACTATAAAGATTATTTTGATGAAAATAATACTTTAACTGATTTAGTTAAAGACGGAGACACCTTAGATTTACAAGGTAACTTTACAAGCTCCGAAGATGAAAAATTCATAATGGAAATTAACAAACAAGTTAATATCATATCATCTACCAAAGATGCAACATTCATATCAACTGCAACAGATAAAATTAGCTTTAACATTGTTGCAGGAGCAAATTATACTAATTTAAGTGATATTAAATTCATAAACACCTGTGTATTCGTTAAAGGTGCATCACACGTAACCATTGATGGAATTACCATCATTGCAAATGAAAAAGGTGTGGGTTCTGGAACTGGTTTTGCTTCAATTCACTCAAATTCATACTACACCACTGTTAAAAACTGTTATATTGAAAATGGTGGTACCGGTTCAAGTTGTCTTGTATTAGGTAAAGGAGGAAAATACGCAACCTTTGATAATAACGTATTTAACATAACAGGTTCATCAGGTAACGTATTATCATCTAACATCTACGTTGGAACTGGAGATAATCCTGAATTCGTAAATTACACCAATAATGTAATTAACAGTCAGGTTGCTGGATCTGCATTCATGTATGGTATTACAGTATGTGGTCAAGGAAACCTTATTGAAAATAATACATTAAACAACTTTAAAGGAAACGGAATTATTAACCAATACGGAGCTACCTCAACTAAAAACATATACAGAAACAACACCATTACCGGTGGAGGATCAATGGCTATTGGAACTTACAGTATTGTAGAAAACAACAAAGTTCAAGCAGTAATGACCATTACTGAAGGCTGTATCGCAACCGGCAACACCGTAAAAGGATTTACTATTTCTGGAAAACACACCACTGTTAAAAACAATGACATTAACGGTACCATAACAATTTCCGGAACCAATACTACATTTTGTGACAACAATATTGAAGGTACTTTAAGCATTGCAAAAGCTGCAACCAATACACTCTTTCAAAACAATACAATGAAAGGAAGTATGACTGTTTTATCCAATAACAATACCATTTCTGGAAACTTAATCAACACCACTGGTGATTATGCAATTGATTTACAAACCAGTGAAAACAATACTATTTCAAACAATGTATTAGTTGCAAACGGTAAATTCGGAAATGATGCAATTAATGGAAATGAAAGTACCAACATCATATTAACCAATTTAGGTTTCAAAGCAACCATTAGCTTAGTGCTTCCTGAAAGCATTAACACTAAAGAATCATTTATAATTGAAGTTAGTGTTGTAGATGAACTTAAAAACCCATTAAATGGTAAAGTTGTTCTTCAATTAAATGACGGCAGCCAAGTATCCTGTGATATTGTTGATGGAAAAGGTACTATTAACTGCGTTGGAAGTACCCCTGGTTCAACCATGGAATTTGAAAATACTAATCTCACCAACATTGAAGGATATGAAAATGTAGTGCTTAATGCAGGTAGTATTAAAGTTAACAAACTTGATTCCACTATCATTGCTAAATACATTGTAATGACATACAACAGCAATACTGCATGTATTGTTACATTAAGAGATAGTGAAGGAAATGTTATTAAAAATGCAAAAGTAAGCGTTCTTATTAATGGAAAAACTTCTGTTTTAACTACTAACAGCCAAGGTCAAATTAAAATCACAAATAGTTTAGTTCCTAAACAATATAGTGTAAAAATCAGTTTTGCAGGAAACAATGCTAATAATAAAGCAACAAAAACAGTTAAAATCACTGTTAAAAAAGCAACTGCAAAATTAACAGCAAACTCAGTGACCTTCAAAGCTAAAACAAAAACTAAAAAATACACTGTAACCTTGAAAAACAACGCTGGTAAAGTTATGAAAAATACCAAAGTTACATTAAAAGTTAAGGGTAAAACCTACACTGCTACAACCAACAGTAAAGGTAAAGCAACATTCAAAATAACCAAATTAACTAAAAAAGGTAAATACAGTGCAGTAATTAGTTATGCAGGTAACGCATACTATAATAAATTAAGTAAAACTGTAAAAATTACAGCAAAATAGTAGATGAAAACTCATCTACTACACTCTCTTTTTTATCTAAAAATATTAAACTTAATAAATATTTTTTAAAAAATACTAAAAAACTAAAAGTATATTAATACCATTAAACTAAAATTATAATATTATCATATTACTGAGTGATAATTCATTATTTTCACATTCTATGTTACTAGTATTTATGGGCAATTTAATACTAGGTCGCTGATAACATAGATTAATATTACCCAGACAGCTGATAAGAGGTTATATTATGCAAAGATCAAGAGGATTAAAAAGTAGATCAAGAAAAAAAATGACTAAAACTCAAAGACCAGGAAGAACCAACCCTATTACTAACAGAATGCAAAGATTCGAAGAAGGGGACTTAGTTCACGTTACCATTAACCCAAGTATCCAAAAAGGACAACCTGCTCCTAGATTCCATGGTAAAACTGGAAAAGTCACTGGTCAAAAAGGTAAAGCTTACATTGTATCCTTAAAAGAAGGAAACAAAGCAAAAGAATTAATTGTAAGACCTGACCACTTAAAATTACAAAAATGATTTCTATGATTGGAAAAGAAATTATTGAAAGTGAACCAATATCAAGTGCAGAAGTAAGAAAAATTCTTGAAGATTTTTCACAAGAAAATGAATTAAACTACGAACAAAATATTACTTTAAATCACCTTTCAAGATTTAAAAGATATTCCGTTGAAGATTCAGAAGAAATCGTTGCAAAACTTCAAGAAGAATTTGGTTTAAGAGACAAGCTTGCAGTACGTATCGCTAACTTAGCTCCACAAGATTTAGCAGATTTAAGATTAATTTTAGCTAAAGAAAGTGCAAATCTTGACAAAGCAGATATGGAAAAAATTCTTGAACTCTTAGAACAATACGATATAGAAGAATAGTTTTTAACTATTCACTCTTTCTTTTTTTATAAATTTTTTAGAATCTTATTTAATAAACCAATGAGCATATTTCGCTCTTCATTATTATCCAAACATTCCATTATTCTTTTAAACTCATTTTTTTCGAATTCATCATGTTCTTTTTTAATTGATTCTCCTTTTTGGGTAAGAATTAGGATAAATGAGCGTCCATCATTTGGATTTTTCTTTCTTTTTAAAATATCTTTTTTCTCAAGCCTATCAATTGTACTTGTTAGAGTGCTTTTGGGAATTTTAAATGATTCTTGAATATCCTTTATAATTACATTATCATTTTCGTAGATTTTGTTTATAATACTCATTTCAAATAAACTGACATCACTTGTAAAATGATATTTATCTTTAAATTCATCAGTATATGTTTTACAAACAAATCCATGAACTACTTCACTAAACTCATCAATCTGTTTATTTAAATCTTCATCCATAATATCAACTTAATTATTTATTTACATCTGCATTAATAAAGAATTTATTCCATTTTAACAATTTAAAGTTATTTGGAGTGAAATTAGCTTCTTTTAATAAATCTAAAATTTCATCCTCATTATAAATTCTAACATCCCCACTGTTTGAAAATCTAATGAAAAAATTCATAATATCCCTTATAACTACCGGAGCTGTTGGATCACCAATAATTAATGTTCCATTACTTTTCAAAACACGATTTACCTCAAGTAATGCTTTGTTAGGATTTGGATAATGATGGAAAGATGCATTACAAAATACAACATCAAATGTATCAGAATCCCATGGAATTTTTTCACAATCCCCTACTTTTAACTCAGCACAACCCTTTAACGATTCATCAGCAATTTTTATCATTTCATCTGCAATATCCAATCCAAAAAGCTCAATATTATTGTTAGTATCATTTAACTGTTTAAGCAAAATTCCTGAACCACATCCTAAATCTAAGACTTTTTTAGGTTTTTTAGACAATACTCTAGTTATCATTTCCTGATACATTGGCATTGTAAATGCTCCTTCACGGCTTTTAGAGTATCTCTTTGCATTTTTATTAAAAAACTCCCTAGATTTTTCTTTATTATCACTCATATTATCAACTTGTTTAAATTAAAATAGTTCATATATCGTACTATTTAATTCTATGTTCGAACTATTATTTAAAGTTACTAGACTGAACAATCAAATACAAGATTTTAGATATCTTTATTATACTTAAAAAATAAATTATAAATCAGTTTATTTATAAAAACTAATCTTAGTTTTATAAAAACAATAGTGAGTGATAAAGATGGTTGATAATAAAAAAAGAAATGGAAAAAAACCAACTAGAAAAAAAGAACAACAAGCAGTTGTTCTTGATTATTTAAGCCGAGGCTATGTTAAGTCAGATATGTCTAAATTTGGCGGAAAACCTATTGCTCAAGCTATTGGTACAGAACAATTCACTTTACTCGAGTTAATTCCAAAACACGGTGTTGATTTAGAAATAGGAGATACCGTATACATTGGAGCAAACAGAAAAGAGAAAACAAAAATTCACAGAGTTCTTGGATTATTGGACTTTGAAAAGTTAACCGCAACAAGTAGAATTGAATTAGATTATTCAATCAGAGACATTGTTACTTCAAATGAAGAAAAATATGTTAACTTCTTTAATACAACCGGTGCAATCAGTACAAGACTTCACACACTCGAGTTAATTCCAGGTATTGGTAAAAAATACATGTGGGATATTATTAATGCAAGAGAAGAAAAACCATTTGAAAGTTTTGCAGACATAACAGAAAGACTTCCTACATTAACTGATCCTGCAGGAATGATTGTAAATAGGGTTAAACAAGAATTAGATAAAAATACAGTCAAAAGAGGAAAAAGTAAGTATTACATATTTACTCAAGTTCCAAGAAGACCTAAAACTCAAAAATAAGTGATAAATTGAATAGTGAAAATTCCCCATCCCTTTCTAAGGTAACAAAAAGCATCCTAAACGAAAACGGGATTAAGTTAAACAAGAATCTTGGTCAGAATTATTTAATTGACAAAAATAAAAGAGACCAGATTATTAACTTTGGAAACATCAATAAAGATGATGTAATCTTGGAAATCGGAACAGGAATTGGAACACTCACAATTGAACTTGCCAAAAAAGCAAAAAAGGTAATAGCTATTGAACAGGACTCAAATATCTGTAAAATATTAGCTAAAAGGCTTAAAGACGAAAAAATAGATAATGTAGAATTGATTAACGATGATGCTTTAAATGTTGAATTTCCAAAATTCAATAAAATCATCTCTAATCTACCTTATCAAATCTCATCACCAATTACTTTTAAATTTTTAGATTATGATTTTGATTTGGCCATTTTAATGTATCAAAAAGAATTTGCTGATCGTATGAATGGCGAAGTTGGAACAAAAAACTATTCTAGACTTTCAACCATGCTATATTTCAAATGTGATGTGGAAAAATTAACTGATGTAAGTGCTGAAAGTTTTATTCCAAAACCAAAAATTGATTCTTCTGTTGTTAAGCTAACACCAAAAGAAAATAAAATTTCACACGAAGACTTTAAAGTTTACTCCAAATTCACAAAGGCTTTATTCCAACACAGAAACAAGAAAATCAGAAATGCTTTAATTGATTCAAGACACGTAATAACCAATTTGGATAAAAAAGAAATGAAAAAGTGTATGAATTCAATTGAAGATGAAAAATTAAATGAATATTTAAAAAACAGGGTTGTTGCAATTACTCCTGAAGAAATACTATTTTTATCAAAACAACTAAACTCACTTTTAAACGGATAGATTACCATGCAAGATTTTAAAATCAATATTGACGATAATGTTTATATTCCTGCAGAGGACAGCTATTTACTTGCAGACAATCTGGAGATTAAACAAGGACAAAGTGTTTTGGAAATTGGAACAGGATCTGGTATTGTTGCCATGTATGCATCAAGGCTAACTGATAATATTACTGTAACAGACATTAATTTTGATGCATGTGAGCTTGCACGCAAGAATTTCGAAGACAATGGCATTGAAAATATTGAAATTTTGTTTGGAAATCTCTTTGAACCTGTAAAAAATAGAAAGTTTGATGTAATTTTATTTAATACTCCATATCTACCTACCGAAGAAGATGAAGTTTTAGATGACACTATAAATTATGCATTTGACGGTGGATTAAATGGTAGGAAAGTAATTGATTTGTTTTTAAATGAAGTGGGAAATCATTTAAATGATAATGGAATTGTACAGATAATACAGTCTTCACTTTCAGGTAATGAAGAAACTTTAGAAAAATTAGATCAGTTAGGTTTTGTATCAGAAATAGCTGCAAAAGAACATTTCTTTTTTGAAGATATAACATTAATAAATGCTTATAAAATTTAAAAAAAGGAGTCTGTAAAATTTTATAGGCTTATTTAATTTTTATGTGATTTTGAGTCCAATTTTGCATTTGGAAGTCTAAAAATGTCAGAATTCCTTCTTTAGTTTTGTATAATTTCTTTATTATTTCTGGATTGGTTTGTCTGTAGT
>JAQXTL010000021.1 GCA_029219465.1 Methanobacteriaceae archaeon
CTTATTTAAGTAATTTACTATTTTTTAGCCATTAAAATTTAAATTAAAGAAAAATTAGAACGAATTTTCATCGAAGTGAAACTTCAACTGTAAAAAATTTAAAATCAAATAAGCCTATAAAATTTTACAGACTCAAAAAAAAGAAGAAAAGTGAAGATAAACTTTACTATTTGGTTCCATATACTCTGTCACCAGCATCTCCAAGACCTGGGAGAATATATGCATTTTCATTTAATTGTCTGTCAACAGTTGCACAAAATATTTTAACATCAGGATGATCGTTTTCAAGTGTTTCAATACCTTGTGGAGCAGCAACAATACATAAAAATTTGATGCTTGTTACACCATCTTGTTTAAGTCTGGAAATAGTTGCAGATGCACTTCCACCTGTTGCAAGCATAGGGTCAATTACTAAAACTTCCCTGTTTTCAATATCTTCAGGCATTTTGTAGTAATACTCTACAGGTTCAAATGTTTCTTCGTTTCTGTAAAGACCAATATGACCTATTTTTGCATTTGGAATAACATTAAGTACCCCATCAACCATGCCCATTCCAGCTCTTAAAATTGGGACAATTGCATAATTATTCTCATCTAAAATACCAGTTACCATTTCTTCGAGAGGAGTTTGAATAGTTGTTCTTTCAAGTTTTGCATCACGCATTGCTTCATAAACAAGAATAGTTGAAATTTCAGTAACTAATTCCCTGAATTCTTTGGTTCCAGTATTAATATCTCTTAGGAACGCAAGTTTATGAGTAATTAATGGATGATCTAAAACAAACTCATTCATGTTTTTCCTCCGGAATTGCAAGATTTAAGACAATACCGACAATAGCTGCAAGGGACATACCAGACATTGCGATTGATAAATCACCGTATGCAAGAGCTAATGTTGCTCCACCTAAACCTAAAACAAGCATAGTTGCAACAACTACAACATTTTTAGTATTGTTAAAGTCAACTTGGTTTTGGATTAAAATTTTAAGACCGTTTACACAAATAAATCCGTATAAGAGTACAGAAATACCTCCTAAAACAGGAGCAGGAATTGCGGTTAAGAGTGCGGTTAAGTGTCCTGAGAATGCGAAGATAATTGCAATAATAGCAGCAAGACCAATTACATAAACAGATGCTACACGGGTCATACCAACAACGGAAGTGTTTTCACCGTAAGTAGTGTTAGCAGGACCACCTAATAAAGCAGCACAAAATGTAGCAATACCGTCACCCATTAAAGTTCTGTCAAGACCAGGATCTTCAATTAAATCACGGCCAATGATTTCACTTAATAC
The DNA here is from genome assembly GCA_029219465.1 of Methanobacteriaceae archaeon. Taxonomy (NCBI): domain Archaea; kingdom Methanobacteriati; phylum Methanobacteriota; class Methanobacteria; order Methanobacteriales; family Methanobacteriaceae; species Methanobacteriaceae archaeon. The sequence continues at coordinate 1,296 of JAQXTL010000021.1, forward strand.
TTTGTGGTCCCCAATGTGTTCTACAATTGTTACTAAAGCGATTGGAACAATTGTAAGAATAGCAGCAAAGTTTAAGTCATAATGCATGAATGGCAAGTAGAATTTAGGTATTTCAATTACATTTGCAGCTAATGTTTGGGAAAAATCAACCATACCAAGAGCAGCTGCTACAATATAACCTGCAATAATACCTATTAAAAATGGAATTACACGTAAAATACCTTTTCCACGAACTGCTAAAAATGCAGTGGTTAAAAATGCAACTAAAGCAACAATAAGATTTTCTAATGGGATTACTGGTAAATCTAAACCAATTTCACTAATTGCAGTTGGAGCAAGGGATAATCCAATAACCATAATCATAGGACCAACAATTACTGGAGGTAACAATTTATTAATCCATGCTTTTCCAGAAACTCTAATAATACATGAAATAGCGAAATATAATAAACCAACAATCATTAATGCAGTAAATACACTGCCTTTACCAGCTAATGCATAACCTGCAACCATAGGAGCGATAAACGCAAAAGAACTTCCTAGATATACAGGACTTCTTCCACGAGTACAAAGAAGATAAATTAATGTACCAATACCTGATGTGACCAATGCTACTGGAATAGATAAAACATCTGCACCTGCAGTGGTGTTTACAACAATAGGTACTAAAATAGTAGCACCAAACATTGCACATACATGCTGAATAGCAAGTAATACCCAATTAACTGCAGGAGGTTTATCACGAACTCCAAGCAACATATTATTATTTTCTTCAACCATAAATATCACAAAAATTTCCTATATTTATCATAAATTGATTAACAATTTTAAAAAAATTTATTGAATAATCTAAAAATAATCGTTAAAATATCTAAAAAATACAAAACAATCTTTTTAAATATCTTTACAATAATTTCCGACCATTAATATATATTTAAACAAATAAATAAAATACTTTACGATTAAAAAAAGATTTATATAAAAAATAAAAAAAGTGGGAAAAATTAATTCCCATAACCCATATTTAAATATCTGCAGGTTTTCCTTTCTCAGCCCATTTAACAGTTAATTTAGTAAATGGTTGAGCGATTGCACTCCAAATCAAACTTAAAATCCAATGTGAGATAATCATTATTAAAATATCTCCAACAGTGAATACTCCGATAAATGCAAGACCAATGAATATGAAATTATCAATTAATTCACTAAAAGCAATGATTCCTAAGTTTTTAACAGAAGAATATTCTTCGCCTTTGTTTAATTTTGCAGTGATTCTTGCGTTTACAAAGTTACCTATTAAGTAACTAATGTATGAAGCAACAAGGATTCTTGGAGTTTGTGTGAATACGAATGCAAGGCTGGAATCTCCAGTAAAGAATGCTGGAGAAGGTAAGAATAATATTAAAGTTGTCATAAAGACAAATAAAATATCTACACAAAGACCTAAAATAATGGTTCTTTGAGCTACTTTTTCACCATAAACATCAGCAATCACATTTGTTAAAATATATACCAAAGGATAGATTAAAACTCCAGCAGGAGTTTCCATACCTAAAAATCCAAGGTCGATTACTTTAACAGTAATTAAGTTTGCAATTGTAAATGCCATACAGAAAAATGCAGTTATAATTACACGTTTTTCAGTAAAATCAAAATTAAAATCCATACAATTAACTTTTGATTATTACTATTATTAAATTTAACCATAAAATTGGCTGTTAAATAAAAATAGAATTGATAAAAATAATTCTAAAGAATCAATAGAAACTTTAGAACATTTACCATCAATTAATGGACGTAAATCCATTAAAATTTTAAAGAGTCGATTTATGAAATTAGACTACTATCTTCTTGCTTTTCCAACTCTACGAGCAATAACCAATTCTCCAACAGAAATTAAACCTGCAAAGAATTTTTCTAAACCACCAGTAGACCAGATAGCTTCACCGAAGGTGGAATTCATAATAACTTCTTCGTATTCCTCTGCAGTGATTTTAACACCTGTGGTTTTTTGGGAGACTAAAGCTGATGCAGCCATTAATTCTTCCCATGATACTCCTTTAAGTTGGTTTTGCATTGTTTTATAAAGATTTGAGACTTTAATATCATATAAATCACATAATAAGTCTACAATATCACATGAACGAACAATACCAATAACCTGTTTATCATCATTTACAACAGGCACTGTAACAAATTTGTTATTTGCAGTTAAGATTACTGCTTTTCTTGCAGGATCATTTTCATGAACGGTTCCAATTTCTTCATAACCACTCATAATTTCAGAAATTTTTTCATTTCCTTCTCTTAATCCTTTAGTAATGTCAAATGAGGTTACCCATCCAATTAACTGTTTGTTGTCATTTACAACAGGACAAGTAAAACGTCTAATTTCTTCCATTACTTTAGATACTTCAACAACACTATCATTTGCATTTAAATATACAAAATTTTTATCCATTAACTCTTTAGCTTTCATAAATAAACCCCTATTCTAGTACTACTCTTTTTAAAGCAACAACAGGACAATGACTTGTGCATTTAATACATCTAATACATTTATCATCGTCTAAAACAACTTGTCCTCCAACTAGTTCAATAGCTCCAGTTGGACAATTTTCTTCACATAAATAACAGTTGACACACAAATCGTGATTAACATCAATTACACGACTGTGAATGATTGGTCCTATATAACGGTCCAAATCGATTGCATAGTCATTTAGTGAAATTTCAACACATGCCCCGCATCCAATACACATCTTTTCATTGACATATGGATATAATTCATCTTCAATAAGATCAATGCCCACATCCATATCCAAATCATCAAAAAACTCCTTAAATTCAAGAGTAAATGCATTAGTAGGACATAATTTTGCACAATCATCCCAATTATTATCAATAGAATAATCAATTGAAATATTATTCATACGAATAACTCTGTGGCGAGAACTGACATTAGCTAATCTATACTCAATTACATTATCTTCATTCTCACTATCACAGATAATTGAATTATCAATTAATTTAATTGCAGAAACTGGGCAAGTTTGAACACAAATCTCACACTTAACGCAATTATCAGTTATTTTAGCTATTCTAAAAATATTAGCTGGTTCAATTGCATTAACTGGACATTCTCCAACACAAAGATTACATTTCACACATTTAGGTGAAATTGCAAGGATTTCATCATGAGCATTGAAATCATCAAGCTCAAACTGGAAATCATCACCATCATCATCTAAATCAACAGATTTTAAAAGCACTTCACGTTCCAAGTCTTCCATCTGTTTTATAAAAGATACATTCATTTTAATACCAACTAATCAATTTTTTTAATTTAATCTAATAAATTCACCTAAAAGACATCTTCCAAATCTTTAGCAGATGGGAATTTGTCCATTCCAAATCCTTCGATTGATTTACTAGCAACCCAATTTCCTATTTTACAGGATTTTTCTAAATCATACCCTTTTAAGAAAGAGTATAAAAATCCACTATTGAAACTGTCTCCTGCACCAGTAGTATCCACAACATCAGATTTATACGCTTCAACAAAGCAGTCTGTTGAATTATCCATTGCAAATACTCCTTTTGCTCCTTGTTTTACAACAACAGTTCCAATTCCTAATTCAAGAAAACCAATAGCTAAATCTTTTAAGGAATCTTTATCATTATTACATAATAATCTTAATTCGGACTCATTGATAAGTAAAATATCAGTTCTATCAAGAATTGGTTTTAACTCATCAAATCCTTTTTGAACATATAACATTCCAGGATCAAAACTTAGAATTGTATTTTCATTTAACATTTCCAATAATTCTATTTGAGTTTTAAATGAATCCCCAACAAAAGATGTATAATGCATTATTTTACATCTCATTATGTTTAAAGGGTTGATTTCATCAATTTTAATCTCATCATTAACACCAGGGTCAATGTAGAGACATCTCTCACCATTATCATCAACAAATCCTAAGCATTTTCCGGTTGATCCGGTTTCAGAATATATTAAATTGTTTGCATAAACTCCATTAATAGCTAAATTATATTCAATTAAGTCCCCGTCATCATCTTCAGCAATTTTTCCAATGAAAGATGTAGAGCAACCTAATCTTGATAATCCTACTATAGTATTTGCTGCAGAACCACCTGGAGAATCAGTTTCAGCAGTTATGAAACTTTCTTCATCTTTACCTGCGATGTTTGCAACAGAATAAAGTTTATCTACATTTAATGCTCCAAAACCGATAATTTCTGCATTAATATCATCATCTAGAATTTCCATTTTCAAAACCTTACTTTAATATATCTAATAAATTTATATTTTTATCTCCAAGTTTACCGTCAAAATTACCTGCAGATATTCCAATTACGCCATCAAATTCCAAAGCAGCATCAATACCTGCTTTAACAGCCGTATTCATTGATTTTTCATCAACTGCATTTATAACTATTTCTGGGATATAATTAACTCCTTCAGGAACTTTGGATTCATCACCTAAACGTTCTTTAAGAGAAGGACAATAAACATGATTTGTAGTTGGGCCAATTTCTGGGAAATTAGTTTCAGGTTTTGATGCAGCAGAACAAATATCAAATGGAGCTGTGGCTCCTTCAACATCCATAATTGCATCAATAACTGCTTCACCAGCTTCAATAACTGCTTCATGAGTAGAACATAAATACCAGAAGTTTCCACCCATTATTCCATCATTAATTTTAAATTTTTCTTCAATCTGGAAATCAGGAACTGCAATTGGAACATTAATCATTTTTCTGCCATATTCCTCAACAATCCATTCGTATCCGTCACCACAGTGACCTACAATGTCCATCATTTCAATGTATTCATCACTGTCATTATCAGAATAATCAAAAATACGGGTAAATGGTTTTACTAAGATGTCCTGTCTTAATCTGTAGGATAATTCGAAAGCAAATTTATCAACATCATCTCCACCTAACCAGTATTGAACAACAGCACCGAATCTTCCATCAGGAGTTTGGGATTCATCTAAAAATCCTTCAACACCACCTTCTACTCTTCCGATAACTGCACTTGGGGTTGATGTGGAGTCATAAGCTGCTCTTTTTACTATGTTTTCAGTTGGACCTGTAATTAAAGCACGTACGTATTTTCCTTCAAATGCTTCAAAGAATGTGTCTTCTACTTTTTCGTAACTCATTTTAATACACCTAACCTAATTCACCTATATCTTGACCGCGAATAGTATTTCGCATTTCTTTACTATACTTTAAAATTTCATCAAAGTTATCTTCATTGATAATTTGGATTAATGGGTACTGTTTATCATTAAAAACAGCAAAGAATCTTTCTTTTATTTCATTATCAATATTATACTTTTCAAATAATTCTTCATAATTATCCAAGTTATTATAATCATTAATGAATTCAATGACTTTTGTTTTATCATTATTTGCATAAATATTAGCAAGTACTGCAGTTGTTATTGCACTTGGAGATACAACCGCTATTTCAGCAACTTTAAGAGGATATTCATTACCATTAAATGATACACTAATACCATTGTTCTTAAAAGCGAAATCTAAAGGTTCAACATCAGTAATACTGTCTCCAATATAGAATATTTCATTTTTATTGATATTGTCCCTTTCAATGATTTTGTCAATAGCTAATTTTTTTCCTTGTCCTCCAACGACTTCAATATCTTTGATATTTTCATAAATACTCATTTTTGCAATTTGAGAAAAGAAAATATCATCAAATAACTCATAATCCTCAGGATTATCTAAAATCATTTGTTTGAATTCATTGATTTTATTAATTTCATCGTCAGTTAGTGCTAATGCATCTACATCTACTTTAGTGTAAAATGTATTTTCAAATGGTAATTCCATATAATTTGAAATAGCTTCAATATATTGACCATAACTAGTACTAACTATGTAAGTATTCATTGCTTTTTGCAAGTAAGTTAAAAGGAATTTTGAGTCCTCAACTGAATAAATATGATTTTGTGAAAAATCAACTAAATCTTTATTTTTAAGATTCTCAACAACAAAAAATGGTAAGATTAATTTTAATGTATTACCTGCTTTGTAATTTTCTTTTTTTACAATATCAACCAAGTAATCATCATATAAACTGAGAATTTTAAATAATTTCCCACCATTTTCTATGAAGTTATCTGCCAATTCAAATGCATTGTCATTTAATGTTAATGGACCTTCACAATCAGTAATAAATGATTTTTCAAACATTTTCTCACCTGAAATTAATTAATCTGATTGCATCAAGCGGACAGATTTCTTCACAGTTTCTACAGTAAATACATTTTTCACTGTCAAATTCCATCATATTATCACCTAAGGTTAATGCTTCAGTTGGACAGTTTTTAGCACAGATTGCACAAGCCTGACATTTTGCATTTGAAAGAGTGAAATCCGCTACTCTTTGACCATGCAAATAAGATCTAGCATAATACAAATCAGTTTCCTTACTGTAGAAATAATCATCATACGCTCCAATTGCATCGAATTTACATTGTTCTACACATTTACCACAATAGATACATTCATCTGAGATAGTAATAGGATTTGGTCCGTTTAGATTTATTGCACCAACAGGACATACATTGTAACAATCTCCACAAGCAATACATTTATTGGTGTAAACTTCAATATTACGGTCCATTAAATAGGAACCAAATAGCTTATTGAATACTCCGACTTCAATATTTGAATTAAGACTAATGCTTAATTCTTTTTCCATCATATCATTTACTTTACATTCAATGAAATTCTCGAAAGTCTGATCATTGAATTCTAATGCAATGGATTTACCAACTTTTCTTAAAACAGTGTTTAAACTGATTAAATCCAAGGATAATCTTTTAATATCATGATCAACAATGTCAGAAACTATATCAAATGATTTAATCTCACTATACATTTTATAAGCTTTTTTACGTGAAGAGTATTTGATTGCTCCTGAAGGACATGAGTGCATACATTCTTCACATCTTGCACAATATCCTGGATTAATGTAGGGTAATTTGTTGGTTCTTGCAACATTTAATGCCCCCATTGACGGACAGACTCTTGTACATGTCATACAACCAATACAGTTGTCCTGATTAACAACAATTGCCTTACCTCCTTTGACTGTTTTAGGAAGTAATTGACCATATTTAATTGCATCAGTCGGACATACTCTAAAACAATATCCACAACGAACACAGCTTTCTTTATCGATTTCACTGTGAGGAGGATGTTTTCCATCAGAAACTATATGAATTGAACCTTTTTTACATGCCTGTACACATGCTCCACATGCTTTACATAATTTTACATTAATATTGGGAACATTTTCCTTTATAGGTGGATCCATATGTACATCAAGAGAAATTGCATCATATGGACATGCATTACGACATAATACACAACCAAAACAGGTGCTTCTTATTTTAATAATATTTTCTTCAATATCTGTGTAAATAGCATCAATAGGACATGAATTAAGACAAGGTTTATCCTTACAGTTTGCACATTTTGTTTGATCTATTACATAATCAACATCAACACGTCTTAATGGCCTTGGTGTTTTAGTATAACTATCAATCATAAGCTCACTCCACAATATCCTCATTTAAATTAGATGCTTTAACAATAATATGAATATTTTCATCATCACATGCAAATTTAGCCATGAAATATTTAATTACTGAGAACGGACAGGTCTGATAACAGATACTGCAACGTAGACATCTGCTTTTATCCCTTACAATAGTATCTTTATCATCATCAAAGGAAATACAGCTAGTAGGACAATCTGGGATACATAATTGACATTTTTCACATTTTGATTTATCCCAATCAATTACTCTGATTTTAAGTCTGTTTACTGTATTAGACATGATTTCAAAAGAAACTTCCCTATCAGGAATAATTTTTAATGCATCATCCATGATTTCAGAAATTGAAACATCGTACTGTAAAAGACCATTATGTTCTAGAGACCTTAAATCATCTTCTTTTGAATTAATGAAGTCTTCAAGATAATTTACACATAATAAAATCAATTCTTTTTGATCTTGTAAGTTATCAACAAATACTCTTTTCATAGCTCCATTAACTGGACATACATCTAAACAGTCACTACAATAGATACATTTAAGTTGATCTACAACAATTTTACCATCTTCTTGACCTATTGCATCAACCGGACAGTTTTTCAAACATTTTTTACATTTAATACATAAATAATCGTCAACAATAAATTGTCTTTTTGACGGAATAAGATTGAATTCAGGCAATATTAAATGATTTAATCCACATTCCAATGTTTTTGGATCGGTTGGACAAACTTCAGCACAAAAACCGCAGCGAATACATGAACTAGGATTGATAATTGGATAAGTAGAACCTTCACCAGATTCATCATCCATTTCCCTTACAATTTTAATCGCATGAGGAGAAGGACAGGAAACTGTACATGCTCCACACCCTATACAGAATTCTTTATTAACTTTTGGAAAATCTCTAAACCTTTCAGGTTTTTCAGCAATTTCTGGATTTGTCTTTGCATCAGTAAATGCACTAGCCCATGCTTTTCTTGCAAAATCATAAATATACCACATTAGAGATGACATTATTTCACCTCATGAATATTTTTAAATTCTGTTTTTCCATGCTCATTGGTAATAGCTACTCTTTCAGCACAAGCAACACAAGGATCACATGATGCGTAGGTTGCAACAGCATCAGCAATTGTTGGAACATCCCTAATCATATATTTTGCACAGGAATCCATATTTGCAATACTTGGAGTTCTAATAGAAATATGTTTAATTAAATTACCATTAGTTTCAATCATGTAGGTTACTTCTCCACGAGGAGCTTCGTTTTTAGTCATTGCATATCCTGATTTTAAATCAACAGGAGTACGGATATCTCCTTTAGGCATATTTTCAATAGCTTGTCTAACTAAACTGATTGATTCTGGAATTTCATCAAATCTAGTTAATGTTCTAGCGTAGTTATCCCCTTCTTTTCTTCTGATTACTTTAAAATCAAAATAATCATCATAAGTGTAATGACCATTCCTGTAGTCTTCTTTAATACCTGAAGCTCTTCCAATAGGTCCAACTGAACGTCCTTTAATAGCTTCTTTTTTACTCATGTATCCAATTCCTTTGGATCTTAGAGCTAAAACTGGACCTTCTGCAAATAATGCTCTTGTAGTTTCAAATCCTTCTTCAATTTTTTTGAGGTTTTCAAGAATCGGTTCGAAATGGCGCTCATCTGCATCCATTCTAACTCCTCCGACAACATTCCAACCCATATTAACTCTGTTTCCAGTTAATAATTCAATTGAATCCATTGCATATTCCCTTAATTCTAAAACATGCATAAATAATGTTTCATGGTCCAATGATTTGAAAAATGTTGAGTTAGCAAGTAAATGACTTTGAATCCTGTCAAGCTCATTTGTGATTATCCTTAAAAACTGAGCTCTTGGAGGGACATCAACATTGGAAATTTTTTCAATTGTCTCTGCGAATGTCTGAGTGTGTTCATATGAACAGATACCACATACTCTTTCACAAAGATAAATTCCTTTTTGCCAATTTTGCCCTTCAATTATCTTTTCAATTCCTCTATGAACATAACCATATTCAATTTCAGCTTTAACAACCCTTTCACCTTCAGTTTGAAGTTTAAGTCTAACAGGTTCTTTTAAAGCAGGGTGAATAGGTCCTATTGGTACAATCATTTTTCTTCCCTCCCACGATCAGCAATAGCCTGTGGACCTACAGATAAAATTGCTTCTAAAATTTCACTAGGTCTAGGTGGACATCCTGGAATAGCTGCATCAACTGGAATAAAATCAGATGCTGGAGCGTGGACTTTACCACCTTCTTGAGCAAAAACATCCCCAGACTGAGGACAATTCCCAACAGCAACTACGATTTTTGGTTCTGGAGCTTTATCATAAACTCTTTTTAGATTATGAACCCATTGTTCGGTTACAGCACCAGTTAATAATAAGACATCTGCTTCACGAGGATTATTATGAACGTAAATACCATATTGCTCTAAATCATATCTTGGAGATAATAATGCGACGACTTCAACATCACACCCATTACATCCTCCACAATTTACAATACAGACATGAATTGAGCTTTTCCTCACAGCATCTTTAACAACGTCTAACATGTACTCCCTCTTTTATTTAAATAATCTAATAAACATTAATATTCAGTTTGTCTTTTCAATAGTTCGAATAATTCTAATCTACCTTCTTTTAAGGCATCCTCATAAGATTTGCCGTTTTTAACTTCGTTTACTAATTTCATTTTTAATTCTTTACCATCTTTGCGAGGTATTAATTCTAATGTGTCTATAAACCAGCATAATCTTAAATCTGCATTAAATTTTTGATATAAACATATATCATTAGCAGATTCTAAGGTACCATGTAGAGCTTCAAGTGAACTCATATCCAACAAATCAAAGAATACTTTCTCCAATTCATCAGTGCTACAGTCAAACTCCTTAGAAAGTGGAACAATAATATCTCTTTGCCAAGCATAACTTTTAATTATTCTATTTTGCATTAATTCTAATTTATCATCCATTTAAATCACAACATCCCACTTTTTAATAAGAAATATAAGACGACAGCAACAATTAAACCGCAAGCAGTTTCTTTTCTTCCATATCCTGGTCTTCCACCCATTACAAATCCTGCTACTAAAAAACCAATAGTTGCTAGGACAATATTATTGGATAGAAAACCTAAACACCAGCCTACAACTGAACCTACTGCCAACAATACATTAAATTCAGTGTTTGCAACATAAGGTTCACCATGTAATTTATAACTGTAAAGTAAACCAAGAATAGAACCTATCGCAAATACAACAATATAAATCATATAATCTAACATAATATCCCCTACATTGGTTTATAAAGCAATATAAATGAACAAATAATTGCAATTAATGTTATAACAAAACATATTTTTTCCATACTTTCTATTTTATGTGAAAAGTTACCTCTTGACAATAATAAAAAGACTGTTAAGATGATTCCAATTACTACAATAGGTAAGAGAACTACAGAGTGTAATAATGTTGCCAATATTCCTACAATAATTACACCAACACCAACTAATGTAGTTAAATATACAATCACATCTTCACTATTCATAAAATCACCCCACCAAACATCATAATTATTGTTCCGAAGAAACAAATAGCTCCAATTGTTATTTGAGTCATTACTGAATGATTTGGACTTAAAATCGGAGTTGTAGCATTAATAAATGCTGTGATGAATGTAATTAGAATCATTCCAACTAAATATCCGACTGCATTCAATGGTCCGAAGAATATTGTTAAGAATACCCATAACAATACATACCATGCAATGGATTCTGAAAATAACATGAAACCTCTTAAAAATCCAAAGTGTTCTGTTTCAAAACCTGAAACTAATGCTTTATCCTTTGTTATTGCAAATGGAGAATATGGTGATTTTGTAATAATCAACATGAAAAACATCAAAGCAGCAAGAGGAATAGTAAATACTAAAGGTCCATGAGCTGATTGATAAGCAATAATCTCACCAATATTCATTGAGCCAGTAACCAAATAAACAAATACAATTGCTGCAAATAATGGAAGTTCAGTTGCCGCAGATAATACTGCCCTTACACAGCTTAATTTACCATATGGTGAACCTGAACTTGATCCAGAGTTGTGTTCAACAATTTTATAAACTGCATATACTCCAAATAAGATTAATAAAGAATTATGAGCTACAGGACCTACAATAACCCCTACAATCCAGATTAATGCTAAAATAAATACAATACCTATGTAAAATATTTTAGAGACTGTTTTTGGAAATGCTGTTTCTTTAAAGAAAAATTTCAAAGAGTGTAACAAGTGTTGGACAATAGGTGGTCCTGGACGTTTTTGAACACGAGCCATAATTTTTCTATGTAAACCTAAAAGTAAACTTCCAGCTACAAATGCAATAATAACTTGAATTAAAATTTCTGCCATTAAATTCATAATACCACACTAATATCCAGTAAACGGTTCTTTCACCCTTTCGTCCGCATCTTCAGGTCTTGGTTTAGCCATAGTCAATAAACCTAAAGACAATAGTAATGTAGGTATACCAAAGATAGCTACAGTATAAACAATCCATGCTTCAAAGTTTATAACTAAACAAGAAAGAATAGCTATTGTTGATAACACTACTAAAATAATACATAAACTTTTTTGACTATCCATAACTACCACTACCCCAATACTAATAATAAAATTTCAACAGCTCTTACAATAATAAACAATGAACTTAAGTGAATAATAACAATAAATGGAGATCCAGCAGTCCTAAACATTTCTGCTTTACTTGCAAAGAATGGTGCTACTCCACTTTCACCTAAAATACCTATTAACATCAATATTGCACCAAATACCATCATAGGTGTTGCTGGCATTTGAGACAATGCTGCAAGAGATAATGTTCCTGCAGATGCAAGAATAATAGCTGCACCACCAAACAATGGTAAACTACACATCATAGCAATTAAACCATAGTTAAATGCAGAGTTTAAAACACTTGTTTGTTTTACAGCAGATACAATACCAATGTTTAACATACCTACCAAAGCCATGAATAATGTGAAGTTAAATAAATCTCCAGTAATCATTGCTCCTGCAGATGCTATTCCACAAATTACAGATAAGAATCTTCTTTGTTTAAATTCTTTAGCTCCAACTTTAACTTCTGTGTTGGTTAAATGATGCATTGAAGCTTCTATTTGAGTTTCAGGTTTACTTAGACCAATCATTATTGTAAAACCGATCAATACTGTAAATAAGAACAAATTAAACGGAGTTAAGTATAATACAATATCTCCAAGTGGAATTGTTCCAAGTACATTTCCTCCAAGTGTAACAAAATCCATACTCATCACCTACTCCTTATCAATGTCCTCTCTCATAAGTAGTCCAATTAAACCTATTTTTGAAGCTACTTTTAGTAATAAACCACATGCTGCTAAGAATAAACTCAATAACCAGTATTGAGGAGCTACGAAGAATAATAAGAAACCTATTATCCATATACACCATGCAATACCTGATACTCCTGCAAGACCATCCACAACAAGTACTGGAAGACCTCTTGCTTTTTTAGACAATGCATATAATACTATTCCACCACCAGCTACTGCACCTCCAGTAAAACCAGTTAAGAAAATACCATAACCGATTAATACCAATGCAATAAAGTTAGGAGCAGTTTGCATAATTTCCATATTTAAAGCAAATGGCTGTGGGAATAATGAAGAAGATTTAGACATCTTTCTTGAATTATTCTCAATCATACGCATTTCACGTGTAATTAAAATTTCAGAAATTGCCAAAGTTTCTGCAAGTTCTACTACCAAACCAGGTAAGATTAAAGATTCTGCAAGATCAGTACCAACAGCAGATACAACAAAAATCATAGCAAGACCAACAAGGTCAGTTAAGATAAGAATATGAATTTCTTCTCTTTTTAGTGCTATTGCCATTGTTGCAATAAATCCTACAATTAATCCTGCATAAATTGCTGGCAAATACATGTTTAAAAACATAGTTGGAACAAATTCAGGTAAAAGCACCATCAGTTATCCCTCCTTAATTGTTTTGCTCTAGCTTTTGAATCACTTGCTTTAACTTCATTAGCTACTTTAGTTGAGTTGTCAATAGCTTTTTTAACATCTTTTTTAATTTCTGATTTGTCATTTTTCCTATCCATTGTATAATTGATAGATAACCATGAAGCAATGATAAATGACATCATTAAAATGGAAGACTCCAATATAGTATCGAATCCCCTTGTATAATACAAGATTTCATCTATAAGCCCACCAGGAGATGAATAAATAGATGTTCCAAAGTAAGGAGATATTGAAGATATCCATTGAGCTAATGGAGACATATAACCTGTTATCATACCTAATTGAGCGGCATTTTCAGGATACTGTGGATTAATATTTCCCGGTTGAGTTAAAACTTCCCCACCCCTATCATAAGGTGCAAGAGCTAATCCTTGATCTGCTTGCTCTTGTGGAGCAGGCCTTACATAAATTTGATCCGGATTTAAAGCCATCGGAACAATTAATCCTATAATTAAAATAATTCCTAAACTGAATGCAAATAATCTAGGAATATTTTTTGGATTAGCTAGCTTATTCCATAAAACACCAATCCTCATACATCAGCCCCCATTTCTTCTAAACGAATAATAGCTCTAAATAAAATTAAACTAATAATCACAGTAGCTGCAAGTAATGTAAATAATGCTAAGACATGATTATAACATAACAATACTAAACAAACACCAATTGAAGCTATTTCAGTATTGAATGTCCTAACAACAGGGTCGTTTACACCAGGACCCCATGCTGCAGCAATACTTCCTATAATTGCAAGGAAAATTCCAAAGTAAAAGAATAATGAAACATTAATCATCAGCATCACCACTTGCAATTTTCTTTTTTCTAATCTCATTAATCTTAACAATAGATAAAATGAATATCAATGTGGATAATGGACCTACTAATGCAGCAAACATTGATACATCCAAATATTTGAATAAAACAATTACCAATACAAATCCCAAATCCATTATTGAAAACATTATGACTTTATCTAATGGTTTTTTGAGAAATATAACTCCCAATGCTCCGATAAGCATTAATGCAATTGCAATTATTGATACGAAAAACTCCACTTAAATCACTCCAAAAGAATCTCATCATCTAATCTATTTAATGTATAAGCAATTGCGTTGGCACTGATTGTAGAGCATATAAATACTGCTGCTGCAACAACAAGTGCAAATGGAGTGTTAATAACTAATACTATAATAGCAGAAACTCCAAATCCCATTACATTTAGATATAATAATCTTTCAACTCTATTTCTTGTTACAAAAGCTCTTAATGCTATGAATATGACTATAACACCAATAATCTCAACATACATATATAATCACTCTTTAGCATACCTATTGAATTTTTTTGCAATTTTACCTAAAACAGAAGATGCTCTAGGTTGGTCGATTCCCATAATTGTTAAAATTGCAATTACCATTCCCACAATAAACATTTCAGGAGTCATGCCCACAAATGAACAAACAAAAATGATGAAAGTGATGGATAAACTTCCAAAAGTTCCAGCATATCCAGGATCAGCACACAATCTGTTTCCAATAAATACAAAGAAAGCTGCTATGATACCTCCAGGAATTCCTAAAAGCAAATATCCAATTGAAGCTAATAATGTTCCTGCAGATGCATCCGGAGAACATAAAATGTTTCCCTGGAAAAATCCACCAGCGATGTCTCCCCCTCTTTTTTCAACATCCTGTCCGACAATTTTAGCACCTAAAACTCCAGGCTGCTCGGGAAGTCCGAAATATGTGTCAATTACAACAAAATTCAACCAACAAATAATTGCAGCAATTATTATTCCAATTATCTCATTCATCAATTACATCCCCTTCATCTTCACTTAGAGGCTTTGGAAATACGAAATCAAACAAGTATTTCACAAATAATGCAGATAAAATACCAATTACAATAGCTAAAACCAATCCATTATACATAAAAGTATAGTTCAATACTAAAAATATTGAAAAAATACCCATTGCAATAATTGGAGTTGGATATATTGCACTTACATCAAAAGAATACCTATATGGTTTACTTGGCAATAATGGAATTCTTAAAGCATATGCAACAACTATTGAAACAATAATAGTTACAATATAAGCTAAAGCAATATCCATTGGACTAATTGTAATATTAGTAATATTAGCTATATTGCCATAAGAAGCAAAAAATAGGGTAGTATCTATTAAATTAAACATATTATTAAGACTCCTCTTAATTAATAATATATGTAAACTAAAAATATATAAGTATTGTTACTTGAATAAGAATTGAAAATAATTGCTATTAATTGTTTAAATCAAAAATAAGCTATTTTAAAGGCAAATAACATCGAATGCAAACATGAAAAAATGAAAAAATAAGCTAAAAATATTAAGTAAAAAAAGTAAATTAGTGGAATCCACATCCACTACAGGTATCACATTTTTCTTCTTCAACTGGATCATAAGTTTTGTCCTCTTGAAGAGTAGCTGAAATGAAATACTGATCAAATTCATCTTTATTTTTTAAAACAGGAGAAATACCTTTAAAATCACATTTAATATCTCCAGTTCCACCAATATCTACTAAAATTGGTTCACCTAATTTGAATCTTCTGAAATATTCTTCAATTTCATCTTTTAATTCTCCAGGAACTCTGAAATTAAAAGATAAAATATTATTTTCCTTCATTTTTAAACCAACATATTTTTGGTCTATTTCATAATTCAAACCTAATTGTTTTTTGAAAAGTACAGTAGTACCAATTTCATCAGATGACATTCAATTAATCTCCTTTCCTAAATAAATATAAATAAAAATTATTTTTTTAAGTATTTAAATACTTTCATTAATAATAAAAAAATTTTTATCTAAATTATAATGAATTATCACTATTTCGAATAACCTTTATATAATGATAAAATCAAATCTAATATATGTTATATTATTATATAATAAATCAATTTTTTAATCAAATATAAAATCAGGTGTTTATTTTGAATGAATATAATAAAGATATTGGAAATAGAATTAGAGAATTAAGAGAATTATCAGACATTACAATTAGTGAAATTGCATCTGACTTAAATATTAAAGAGGAAACCTACATCCAATATGAAAATGCGGAAGTTGACATTCCTGCTAGTTTCTTATACGAACTTGCACACATTTTTAAAGTTGATTTAGGATTATTATTAACTGGAGAAGAAAGTAGGATGAATATCTTCGACGTTACCCGTGCAAACAAAGGAGTTTCTGTCGACAGACGAAAAGAATACCTGCACGAGAACTTATGTTCCAAATTCATCAACAAAAAGGCTGAAACATTCCTTGTTGTTGTAGATCCTGAAAAAAATCCAGTTCCTTCACTTAATGCACACCCAGGTCAAGAGTTTGCATATGTAACTGAAGGTACATTAAAAGTTTACATTCACAACAATGAAATAATATTAAACGAAGGAGATTCAATATTTTTTGACTCCACACACAGACATGCAATGATAGCGCTTAACGACAAACCTGCTAAGTTCATAGCAGTAATCATGTAATCATTTAACCGAGGTAATATAAATGACATCATTAATAGGAAACTTTGTTGAAAGAGTTGACTTTAACTCTTATGAAGATTTTAAGAAAAATTTCAAATTAACATATGAACCAGATTTCAACTTTGGTTTTGACGTAGTGGATAAATATGCAGAAATTGATCCAGACAAAGTCGCATTAATCTGGACCAATGACGAAGATGAAAACCACACATTCACATTCAAAGATATTAAAGAATATTCCAACAAAACTGTTAATTTACTTAAAGGATTAGGCATTAAAAAAGGCGATAAAGTAATGCTTACCTTAAAAAACAGATTTGAATGGTGGTTCTGTATGGTTGCACTCCACAAAATTGGTGCAATCGTTATTCCAGCAACACACATGTTAAAACTTCATGATATTGAATTTAGATTAAAACAAGCTGAAGTAAAAGCAGTAATCAGTGTTGAAGAAGATTCATTACTTCCTGACTTTGAAGAAGCTGAAAAAAGTATTGACTGGGACATAGAAAAACTTGTTATCGATACTGATAGAGATGGATGGATTAACTTCACAAAAGCTATTGAACAAGAAAGTCCAGTTTATGAAAGACCAACTGATGATGAAAATCCAATGGCTGATGAAACATTCTTAATCTATTTCACATCAGGTACCAGTGGAAACCCTAAAATGGTTTCACATTCTCATACTTACTGTTTAGGACACATTCCAACTGCTAAATACTGGCATAATGTAGTAGAAGATGGAATTCACCACACTGCTGCAGATACAGGATGGGGAAAAGCAGTATGGGGTAACCTTTACGGACAATGGATTGCAGGAACAGCAGTATTTATCTACGACTATGTAAGATTTGACGGAATCAAATTACTCGAAAAAGTCATTGAAAATAAAGTAAATACTTTCTGTGCACCTCCAACAATTTACAGATTCTTAATTAAAGAAAATATTGAGGGATACGACTTTTCCAATTTAACTTATGTAACTACAGCAGGAGAACCACTCCCTCCAGAAGTATCTGAAAGATTCTATGAAATCTCTGGATTAAGAATTAAAGAAGGATTTGGACAAACTGAAACAACATTATCTATTGCAACCTTTGTTTGGTTAGATGCTAAAGTAGGTTGTCTTGGTAAACCTTCCCCACTTTATAACTTAAAATTATTAGATGAAGACAACAATGAAGTGGATATTGGTGAAAAAGGAGAACTTTGTTTCGATATTTCCAATGGTCCTACTCCAGGATTATTCACAGGATACTACAAAGACCCAGTAAAACAAGCTGAACAATGCCACGACGGTTACTACTACTGTGGAGATACCGCTTGGGTGGATGAAGACGGATACGTTCACTTTGTTGGAAGAAACGATGACATCATCAAATCTTCAGGTTACCGTATTGGACCGTTCGAAGTAGAAAGTGCAGTTTTATCCCACGAAGCAGTATTACACTGTGCAATTACTGCTTATCCTGATGAAGTAAGAGGTCAAATCGTAAAAGCAAGTATTGTTTTACAACCTGGCTTTGAACCATCAGACAAACTTACCAAAGACATTCAAAATCACGTTAAAAACGTTACAGCTCCTTATAAATACCCAAGAATGGTTGAATATGTAGATTATATTCCAGAAACCATCAGTGGTAAAACCAGAAGAGTTGAAATCAGACAAAAAGATCAACAAAAAGCTAACTAGATGATTATAATGATTGAAGAGGAGATATCTTACCCAGTTATTAATAAAGAAATATGCAAAGGCTGTATGAGATGTATAGTCGGATGTCCTCAAAATGCAATATTACTTAGTGAAGAAATGAATAACGCAGGATATCAATTTGCTTATTATAGTGGTAATGGCTGTACCGGATGTAAAGACTGTTACTTTACCTGTCCGGAGCCATTAGGATTAGAAGTACATCAAATAAAAAACATTGCTAACGATTCCATTGCAAAAATGATTAAAGCAAAAGTAGCGGGCAAAGGGGGAAATTAGATGAGCAATCAAATGGTAAAAGGAAATACAGCAGTTATTGTCGGCGCAATGTATGCTGGATGTGACTGTTTCTTTGGATACCCAATCACACCTGCAAGTGAAATCTTGCACGAAGCATCCAAATACTTCCCGATGGTTGGAAGAAACTTTGTACAGGCTGAAAGTGAAGAAGCATCAATCAACATGGTCTACGGTGCATCAGGAACAGGCCACAGAGTAATGACCGCTTCATCAGGACCTGGTGTGAGCTTAATGCAAGAAGGATTCACCTATCTCGCTGGTGCAGAACTTCCTGCAGTTATCGTGGATATTATGAGAGCAGGACCTGGACTTGGAAACATCGGACCTGAACAAGGAGACTACAACCAGATAGTTAAAGGTGGAGGACACGGAAACTACAAAAACATCGTACTTGCTCCAAACAGTGTTCAGGAAATGTGTGACTTGACCATGAAAGCATTCGAGCTTGCTGACAAATGGAGAAATCCTGTTGTTGTTTTAGCTGACGGTACATTAGGTCAAATGGCAGAACCATTGGAATTCCCAACTGAAGCTATCAAACCTGAAAATGATGAATCCTGGTCAGTTAGAGGAAACAAAAACACTATGGACAACCTCATTACTTCAATCTTCAATGATTTCGATGAATTGGAAGACTTCAACTACAAGCTTCAGGAAAAATACGCAAAAATCGAAGCTGAAGAAGTAATCGTTGACGAATACCAAGTTGAAGATGCAGACATCGTTTTGGTTTCATACGGAATAAGCAGCAGAATCGCAAGATCTGCAGTGGATAAAAGCCGTGAAAACGGAATTAAAGTTGGACTCTTAAGACCAATCACTTTATCCCCATTCCCAACTGAAAGAATCAAAGAGTTATCTGACAAAGGCGTTGAATTCATTTCCGTTGAAATGAGTAACGGTCAAATGCTTGCAGATGTACAGTATGCTGCTCTTAGAAGAGAAGGAACCCATCTTGTAAACAGAATGGGTGGAAACTTAATTGAATTGAAACAAATTCTTGCTAAAGTTTATGAAATTGCTGGCTTTGAAGACCATGACTTAGACTTATCCAAAAGAACTTCAGAAAAAGCTAGTCCAAATATAATTGACTAAAGGATGTGGAAAAATGAGTGAACAAGAAATTGGTAAAGATTATGAATTAAAAGTACGTAGAAATCCACAATCCCTTTTAGAAGAATATCCAAGAAAAGGAAACAATATCCAGTCAACTCACTACTGTGCTGGTTGTGGACACGGAATTATACATAAATTAATTGCAGAATGTATGGATGAACTCGGAATCCAGGAAAGATGTGTAATGATTTCCCCTGTAGGATGTTCCGTATACGCATACTTCTACTTCAACTGCGGAAACTTCCAGACCGCTCACGGAAGAGCACCTGCAGTAGCAACTGGTATTTCAAGAGCTGAAGATGATGCAATCGTTATGAGCTACCAAGGAGACGGTGATTTAGCATCCATCGGTTTAAACGAAACATTACAGGCTGCTAACAGAGGAGAAAAAATGACCGTATTCTTCGTGAACAACACAGTTTACGGAATGACCGGTGGTCAAATGGCTCCAACCACTTTAATTGGTGAAAAAACAGTTACATGTCAAACAGGAAGAGATCCTAACTATGCAGGACACCCTACTCACATGTGCGAATTGATTAATACTTTAAAAGCACCTGTTTTCATTGAAAGGGTTTCCCTTGCAAATCCACTTAAAATCAGACTTGCTAAATTTGCAATCAAACAGGCATTGACCATACAGAAAGAAGGAAAAGGATATTCATTTGTTGAAATCTTATCCCCTTGTCCTACCAACTTAAAACAGGACGTTAAAGGAGCTCAAAAGTTCATCGAAGAACAAATGGAAAAAGAGTTCCCTGTTAAAAACTTCAGAAACGACATGTACAGAAGAGAACCTGTACAAAGACCTGTAAGTGACTTTTCCACTGAAACATTGGATAAAGTGTTCAATGTTAACAGAGAAGGTGAATCAGGTTACGTTGATGATGCAAGCATCACTCCAACCAGTATTAAAGTATCCGGTTTCGGTGGTCAAGGAGTATTAAGTGCAGGACTTACCATTGCACACGCTGCTTGTGATGAAGGAAAACACGTTTCATGGTATCCAAGTTACGGACCTGAACAAAGAGGAGGAAAATCCAACTGTTCAGTAGTTATTTCCAATGAAACTATAGGAACTCCTGTAGTTGATGAAATTGACATTCTTATTGCTTTAAACAAACCTTCCCTCGAACAGTTTGCACCTGACGTTAAAGTTGGCGGAACTATTCTTTACGATTCCAAAATCGGAGAGTTTGAAACCGACAGAGACGTTAACGTGATTGCTATGCCATGTATGGACATTGCAGAAGAGCATGGAAATGCAAGAACTGCAAACACCGCATTGCTTGGTGCATTGACTGAACTTACTGATGCTTTAAAAGCAGAATCCTACGAAAACGCTATTCGTGACATGTTTGCATCCAAACCTAAAGTTATTGACGTAAACATTGATGTTTTAAAAGCAGGAGCAGAATGGTTGAAAAACAATTCATAGTGTGATTTAATGACTTACAAAGAAAATGCTGAGAAATTTATTGAAACCTATGGTTTAGGTATAGGAGATACCGTTAAAATCAACAAGGAAGATATCTCCTATACTGGTATCTTACTTGACAGACCAGAGGATGCTGATGATGGATATTTAGTTTTAAAATTATCCAGCGGATACAATATCGGAGTAGCTATCGAAAATACTACTGCAGAACTCGTTGAAAAAGGTGAAAAACCTAAAATAGGATTTGGAGAAAGTGAAATTCCAAACGATCCTGATAAACAGAACATTTCAATCGTTTCAACCGGTGGTACAGTATCATCCGTTATCGACTACAGAACCGGAGCAGTTCACCCTGCTTTTACCGCTTCAGACCTTATAAAAGCTAATCCGGAATTATTGGACTATGCTAACTACAACGTTAAAGCTTTATATAATATATTAAGTGAAGACATGAAACCTGAATACTGGGTAAAAGCTGCTGAAGAAATAGCAAACGATATCTCAAACGGTACTGACGGTGTTGTAATTGCACACGGTACTGATACTATGCACTACACTGCAGCTGCATTAAGCTTCATGCTTAAAACTCCAGTTCCTATTGTCATTACAGGTGCACAGAGAAGTTCCGACAGACCTTCAAGTGATGCGAACATCAACTTAATCGATTCTGTAATCGCTGCTAAATCAGACATTGCAGAAGTATCCGTATGTATGCACGGAAGCTTAAATGACAAATACACTTACTTACATAAAGGAACCAAAGTAAGAAAAATGCACACTTCAAGAAGAGATACATTCAGAAGCATCAACGCTCAGCCAATAGCTAAAATTGAAAACAAAAAAGTCAACATTAATCCCGACTACACTTATACCAAACGTGGTAAAAACGAGTTGGAATTGAATACTGCTATTGAATCAAAAGTAGGTTTCATCAAAAGTTTCCCAGGAATTTCTCCTGACTACATTGAATATCACATTGATAAAGGATACAAAGGACTTGTCATTGAAGGAACCGGTCTTGGACACGTTCCAAATGAACTCATCGATTCATTCAAAAGAGCAAGAGATGAAAACATTCCAGTCATCATGACATCACAATGTCTCTACGGAAGAGTCAACATGAACGTTTACTCAACCGGACGTAACATCATCGATGCAGGCGTAATTTCAGGTATCGACATGACTCCTGAAACCACCTACGTGAAATTATGCTGGGCATTAGGTCAAAGCGATGACTACAGTGAAGTAAAAGAGATCATGCACAAGAACATTGCAGGTGAATTCAGCAAAAAATCCTCCATTAAGGATTTCTTGAACTAGGGTGATTAAGTATGGATTACGAAAAATTAGGATTAAAAATGGGACTTGAAATTCACCAACAATTGAACAGTGAACACAAATTATTCTGTCCTTGTAAAACAGAGCTTGTTGATGATGACTTTGATGAAATAGTTCAAAGGAAATTAAGACCAACCCAATCAGAGCTTGGAGAAATCGACAGAGCTGCACTTCAGGAATCTTTAAGAGGAATGAACTTCAAATACGAAAACTTCGCAAAACACACCTGTCTTGTTGAAAACGATGACGAGCCACCTCACAGCTTAAACGAGGAAGCACTTGACATCTGTATTACAATTGCATGCTTAATGAATATGCATGTTGTTGACGAGTTCCATACAATGAGAAAACAGGTTATTGACGGAAGTAACACCGGTGGGTTCCAGAGAACCGGTATGGTTGCAACCGACGGATACCTTGAAACCCCATACGGAAAAGTTGTAATCGAAAGTTTAGGTCTTGAAGAGGATGCTGCAAGAAGAATTGAAACCAAAGACGGTTTTACCGAGTTCAGATTGGACAGACTTGGAATACCTCTTGCTGAAGTAACCACTGACCCTTCAATGCACCACCCGGATCAGGTACGTGAAGTTGCATACATGCTCGGTCAAATCTTGAGAAGTACCAACGTTAAAAGAGGACTCGGTACAATCAGACAGGACTTGAACATTTCCATTGCAGAAGGAGCACGTGTGGAAATCAAAGGTGTACAGGACTTGGACTTGATGGCTGAAATCGTAAACCGTGAAATCCAAAGACAGCTTGCTTTAATTGACATTAAAAAACAGCTTAAAGAAAGAAATGCTGAAGTATTGGATGAAATCCACGATTTAGATGAACTCTTTGAAGATACTGAATCCAAAATCTTGAAATCAGCTGAAACCATCAAAGCAGTAGTTTTAAAAGGCTACGACGGATTGATTGGTGTTGAAGTACAGCCTGGAAGAAGATTCGGAACTGAAATTGCAAGCTATGCTAAAAAACGTGGAGTATCAGGTATTTTCCACTCCGATGAATTGCCTGCATACGGAATCACACAGGAAGAAGTTGACAAAGTAGCTGATTACTTAAACATCGGCGAAGAAGACGCATTCATTATTGTAGCTCACGATGAAGACATTGCAGTTTCCGCTTTAGAGGAAGTAAAAAGAAGAGCAGCACTCGGTTTAGATGGAGTAGTTGAAGAAACCCGTAAGGCATTAGAAGACGGTAACACCGAATACATGAGACCTCTTCCAACCGCTAACAGAATGTATCTTGAAACAGACATTCCATTATTCAAAATTACATCTGACAGAGTTGAACCCATTGCAAACAACTTACCTGAACTTCCTGATGTAAAACAGGCAAGAATCATTGAAGAATACAGCTTAAGTGAAGACCTTGCTGCACAACTTGTCAGAAGACAGGAAGCAGACATGTTTGAAGCTATTTTGGCAGATGTTGATGTGGACTCAACTCCTGTAGCATCACTTCTTGCATATGACCTTCGTGAGATCAAAAGGGAAGGCCATGACATTAATGTTTTAACCTTAGACCATTTCAAAGGAATCTTTACTCTCCTAGCAGAAGGTAAAATTGCAAAAGACAGCGTACGTAAACTTGCCGTTGAAACCATAAAAGCACCTGAAAGCGAAGTAGCTGAAATTGCTGAGAAAAACAACTTGACCATGCTCAGCGAAGAGGACGTCGTTAAAATCATTTCAGAAATCGTTGCTAAAAACGAAGGAATGGTAAAAGAACGTCAAATGGGAGCTATGGGTCCTTTAATGGGTATATGTATGAAACAGCTCAAAGGAAAAGCAGACGGTGGTATGGTCAACAAGACCGTACGTGAAGAAATTCAAAAATTAATTTAGGATCAAAATCCTAAATTCATACTCTTTTTTTATAATCACAACATTAATATGCAAAAAGACCGCATTTAATGTTATGACAACCGACAACCATCTAAACAGTTTTGCAGAACTTGACTGTGAAACTACTGAAAATCATTCAAAGACTGCTGAAGAACTCTTAAATGTTGAAAATTTGGATTTTGACAATACAAGGTATCTGGCAGAGATACTGTTTAAGCTTAAAAGGTACGATGAATCCATCAAGCAGCTTAAAAGGGCATTATCATTAAGTCATGATGATGAACTATTAACATTGATTGGAATCACTTATTTTAAAATGGGAGAATATGAAACTGCAATCAGCATAGATTCCAGAAATCTCAACTTTTATCTAGAATACATATCTCTGCTTATGATAGACGGGGAAGTTGAAAAAGCAAAGAAAATGTACAACCGGACGCTATTATATTTCCCGCTTTTTGATAAAAGCTTTGATGAAATTGAAGCCACATACCAAAATATGATTATTTAATCCAGACACATATAGAAATAGTGATATACAAGCAAACCTAAAATTAAGGTTAACTATAAGAAGATGATATTATGATCAGCAACAAAGAAAAAGATAAAATCAAAGAAGAAATTTTGAGAAAATAAACTCAGTTTTAGAAAAAAACGGCGAATCATTCAGACTTGACCAGGTAAATGTTCTAAAAAGAAGTGAAAGTGTCAAGTTTATGGGAAACTACAGGGTTTATGACAGAAGAAACTATGATTCCGTTTCAAGGGAAATTAATTCCTTTTTAAAGAAATACGGAAAAGTTGAAATAAAATCCAAAAAAATCAGAGACAACGGAATGAAATTTACAACTGTAAGCTTCAATTTTGAGTTGTAAACTGATTTTAATTAAAAAATTCTTTTTTTTATAATTTTAAATATCATGAATATATTTTTAACAGGAAATGTGCAAGTTGGAAAAAGTACTATCCTGAACAGGTTTATTTCCAATCATTCGGATTTGAAGATTGGCGGTTTCAAGACCTTGACTAATTTTGATGAAAACCTTGGTATTTATAGAGGAGTATATATAGTGCCAGCCACTAAATTTGAAGTTGATTATAGTAAACATAGTCACGTTGGAACTAGGACTCATAAAAGAGATGCTTATCCTGAAAACTTTGATTTAAGAGGGGTCGAGATACTAAATTCACCTGGAGATTATGATCTCATACTGATGGATGAAATCGGATTTATGGAAACACGTGCCCTGAAGTTCAACAGACGTGTTTTGGAAATTCCTGACAGTGCCGTGCCCGTGATTGGAGTTGTAAAACCAATGATGAAAGGACTTCCATTGGATGTGAAAAATCATCCGGATACAACAGTTCTTGAAGTGACTGTGGAAAACAGGGAATATGTTTATCTTGAATTTTGTGAACTTATGGAGAATGAAGTTTTAGGTTGACCTAAAAAAATGCATACCTATATATACTATGATGACCAACTATGTAATAGAGATGAAATTTATGGACACCTAAAAATATTCTCTTATATTATTAGACAACTAATAATAAATCTCCATATTATAAAAGTTCGTGTTGAATTAGATTTTCACACAATTTCTCTAATTCGATGCAAGTCGTTGGAAAATTAAAAAAATCTGCCACATAATAATTTTCCTTAAAAAAACACGAGGTGTTTGATTCGTCGGTCCAACACCTATTATCTCTCTTTTTAAAAATATTTTTAATTTTTATCAACTATTTTAAATACAATCAAATTAAATTTGAGTTTAGAATGGAATGATGTTGTTCTTAAGGATGTTTTATCAGAGAAAGGATATATTAGAGGGCCTTTTGGTTCCGCATTAAAAAGAACTGAAATGAAATCTGAAGGAATTCCAGTTTATGAACAGCAAAATGCAATATATGATAATCGAATTTTTAGATATTTTATTGATGAAGAAAAATACCAATCATTAAAACGATTTACAACTTATCCTGATGATTTGATAATTAGCTGTTCTGGTACTGTTGGTAAAGTTTCAATAATCAAAGATGATGATCCAAAAGGAATTATAAGTCAAGCTTTATTGACTTTAAGAGTTAATAAAGATTTAATTCTTCCAGAATTTTTAAAGTACTTTTTCTGTTCATATGAAGGGTATAATTCATTAGTATCCCGTTCTACTGGCTCTGTCCAAGTTAATATATCAAAAAGAGCAGTCATCGAAGAAATTCCTTTAAAACTACCTCCATTGGATATACAACAAAAAATAGTTTATTACTTGAGTTTAATTGATAAAAAAATCGAAACAAATGAGGAAATAAATAAAAATTTTAAATGACTTATTATAGTTTAGGGTATTGATTAGATTTACAAATATTTGGAGAATATTATGAAATTATCAGAGAATGCAAGATTAATTAAAAATAATAAGAATATCTCAAAGCAAATCGCAGAATGGTAATTTAATGTTAGATATGGGAAGAAATATAAAGATACTAATGCTTGGAAAGTTTTTAAAGACAAATATATTAAAAGAATGAACTGATATACTTCTTCAAAATGAATATGTATATGATGAAGAATTAAAATATAAATATGGTATAGATTTTGAGGACAGATAATTATTGAGGTTTACAATGTCAGTTAAGAAATGGGATAAAGCAAAAGAAAAAGATAAAGAAGGAAAATATGCAAGAATAGGTATGGAAACTATGTGTGCACACTGGTTTAATATAGAGAAGAGGAATTCTGCATGTGTTAAAGCAATAGTTGATGATTATCTAGAAAATGTCAATATGGATTTTTTTATGTGGATTCGTTGCGGTAGTCCTAAACGTTCTCCAATAATTTTAAAAAGAAATTATTTGGAAAGTAATTATAGTGATCTGTTAATGGTTTCAGATGACTTGCATGTTATTGCGGATTTATTCTTACATTTATATGGCCAGAAATTTTTTGTTGATGATAATGCTGACTGTATTTACTCAACGGAGTTAAAAGATTTCAATAGAAGAAAATTAAATTATATTGGTATCATGATGGAATTAGAAAGATTAACAACTCTTCATGAAAGAAATGTTTTGACCTGGGAAGATATTGATGAATCTGTTGAATTATTGAATAAATATGGTTATGATATTAATCAAGACAATAGCTATCGTACAGATGATTTATATGAAACTGCTGCCAATATTGAAGAACGATTGAATTTAATATTTAACATTACAGATGATTAATATACTCTGTAAAAGGTGATTTTTATGAATGAATGGCATATAGGAGATCCAGTAGATTGGGGAGACGGTTGGATGGATGCCCAGAACTGGGGTCACGGTCACGATGATGAGAAAGAGCATCACAAGGGTATTGAAGTTGATTTAACAACTCGCAAGATAAATGAATACTCAAAAAAAGCTTGGAATCATTATATGGAGTTCCAAGAGGAAGAAGCACTTCACTATATTAACTTAGCATTGGATTTAAATGACAGACATGCAAACAACTGGAACAGAAAAGCAATTATTCTTGAAGGCATGAAAAGATATGCCGAATCTGAAAAATGCTATAACAAATCACTCGAATTATCTCCACAGAAGTTGGTTTATGAAAACAAAGCCAGAATGCTATTGAGTTGGTCACATCAATTACTTGAAGAGTCAAAAGAATTACCAAACGGATTAAATAAACTGAAAGAAGCAGAAAATAAAATCATAAAGGCAATGAATGCTCTTCCTGGAGATAGTGAGGAAGATATCAATAAATATCTTAGAATGAGAGACAGTATTAATTTTTATATAGATTATGAAAATAAATTCCAACGAAATCATGAAACTTTGAAAGGATATGATAAATTTGAACTGTTTACAATAACAGGAAGGAAGTTTTATAGAAATAATATAACTCTTACTTCAGGCATGCCTTTAAAACTCGTTAAGGAACCCGATAATGAATTTGATAAGGATGCAATTGCAGTATATGCTAAAAATGAAAAGATAGGTTATGTAGCAAATAAAGATTATACAAAATATGAATTAACCTCATCAGCATCTGAACTGCAAGATAAAATTGAAGATATTGCTCAAGGAAGCTATTTATTATATTTGGATAGATATGCAGATATACAATTCCATATTGGGAGAATAGTCAAATAAAAAATATGGTGATTTTATGAAATGTCATTTTTGTGATGAAACATTAAAAGAAGGGGAATTAATATGCCATAATTGTAAATCAATGGTTATCGATTTTAATTACATGAAAAATTTACGTGAAATAGAAAATAAATATAGTAAAAGAGATTTTCTAGAGTTATCAAAAGAAAAATTAACTTTTCCGGAAATAGTGACAATACTCACTTTCATTAAAAGGTCAGACCGTCATGCCGGTGATACATACATGCAAGATAAATGTAGAGAAGACGGAACATGCTCCAACCTGCACAAAAGATTAGAAGAAATAAGAAATGAAACAGACAATATTTAATTTATTCAATTGTTCTCGTTAAAGGATATGGTGATTTAAGGTAGATATTATGGAATGCAGTTCAAATTTGGGAAGTGCAACATTAGAGAAAATAGGTAAAGAAAATCTAATGGCTTTTGATACAGAATTAATGGATTCTCCAAAAGAATTTTTCAAAAAAGGGGATGTACTTAAAATAGAGAAAAAAGATTGGGGAGGAGAATTTGTACCTAATCTGGTAGTTTATTTGGATGATATGCTGATAGGTTACGTTGCAGATGATAAAGATACTCCAAAAGAATGTTCAAAGGCATCAGACATTGAATATCTTCCGGGTAAAACTTATGCAATATATTTGGGAAAATGTGAAAACAAGATTATTGAAAATGAATATTTCCATGTTGCAAAAATAATGTTCGGGAGTGAATCTAAAGTAACTGATTGGGTAAGGAGCATGGAATTGAGTGAATGGATATCCCGCTACGATTTACTGGATCATGATTATCACAAACTATTGATGCTGCTGCGTGAAGGAGCTCATGAAAATCAATCCGCAGAAGAAGTCTTAAAAAAAGCAAAAGAAAAAAGATTAAAAGGTTTACACTAATTAATAAGATAGTTGATTATTCTTATGATAATTTACCTCCTTTAGATATTAATATAAAAAATATTTATTTAATATCTTTAGAAAAACTTTCAATTGGTACAATAAAATCTTTTTCTGTTTGTTGATAACATCTATAAATAGCTTGAGCGCCGTTTTCAGTATAAACCCATTTGGTTTAATAGAAAGTGTTTAATAAAAACAAGCATTCCATCTGTTTTAGCAATCCACTAGAAGTTCATGAAGATTAATGCAATAAATCCTATACATAATTTTAATTATCATTTGACTTAATATATAATTAGAGGTTTTTAACATGAATCAATATGATATTATTATTATCGGAGCCGGACCTGGCGGATTGACCGCTGGAATTTATGCAGGCCGTCAGGGAACTAGAAATTTAATTTTGGACAAGGACATGGCAGGAGGCCTGGGCCGTGAGGTTCCTGCAATGGAAAACTATCCAGGATATGACATGATTTCAGGTCTTGAACTTGTAGAAAAGATGAAGGAACAGGCCATAAAGAACTGTGAGTTAAAGGAAATGGAATGCGTTGAGGAAATCACAAAGGAAGATGGTGAATACAGATTCACAGTTAAGACCAGCAAGGAAACATACCAATCCAAAACAATAATTCTTGCAACCGGAAGCTCACACAGACAGTTAGGTGCAAAAGGAGAAGAAGAATTTAGAGGAAAAGGAGTTAGCTACTGCGCTACCTGCGACGGATTTTTCTTTGCCGGACGTGACATTGTAATGGTGGGTGGAGGAAACAGTGCACTTCAGGAAGCATTATACCTCAAAAACCTTGGAGCAAACGTTACCCTTATTCACAGAAGGGATGAATTCAAGGCTCAAAAGCACTTACAGGACAAAATAAAAGAAAATGAAATAAAAACAATAATGAACGCAACCGTTGAAGAGATAAAAGGAAACATGCTTGTGGAGTCTGTTGTATTAAAAGACACAAAAACAGGAAAATTGAGTGAACTTCCAACTAATGGAGTGTTCGTAAGCGTAGGATACATTCCGCATACTGATTTGGCATATCAGCTAAACGTGAAACTGGATGAATCAGGACATATCATAACTGACAAAGCTCAAAAAACTAACGTTGACTATGTATATGCCGTTGGTGATGTCTGTGTTGGCTTAAAACAGTGGGTTGTAGCTTGTGGGGAAGGTGCAGTCGCTGCAACTTCCGCATTTGAAGATATTCAGTAATGTTCTTGCAAATAAATGTAGATAAAAAATGCTATTACTAACACTACAAGTACCGGCAACAGCCAAAAGAATATTTTAAGTAAAACTACTGCTATTAAAATTGCAGCAATAACGAATATTAAATCTTTAAGTTCCATATAAGATTGATTTATTTTATTTAATATATAAATTTTTCAATAAACTATAATAAATAAAAAAACTAAAAATAATATCATTATATTTTAATGGAGCATAAGATGACAATTTTAGTAATTAATAACAAAGGCCAATATAATCACAGAATCGCTAGAAGTTTACAATACTTAAAAATTCCAGCTAAACTAGTTTCAAACGAATTATCCCTTGAGGAAATTGAAGCTGAAAATCCTATCGGATTAATTTTAGGTGGAGGACCATCAATTGAAGGTGCAGGTTTAAGTGAAGAGTACATCAAACACTTTGACATTCCAATACTCGGAATCTGTCTTGGCCATCAGTTAATTGCTAAAGCATATGGTGGAGAAGTAAGCACTTCTGAAACTGAAAGTTATGCTCAAGTTAAAATAGACATTAAAAATGATGAAAACTTATTTGAAGGTCTAGCTCCTGAAATCGATGTTTGGTCATCCCACAAGGATGAAGTTAAAACAGTTCCTGAAGAATTCGAAGTCTTGGCTAGTTCCAACTTATGCGATGTTGAATCATTTAAACATAAAGATAAAGATGTATATGGAATACAGTTCCACCCTGAAGTACATCACACTCCAAAAGGAGAAGTAATTTTTAATAATTTTTATAAAATCTGTAAAGATAGGTGCGAAAATGATTGATAATGCTGATGATTTAAGAGATAAAGCAAACGAATTCAAAACAGGATTAAAAAAACAATCCATCAACATCCCTATTGGAGATGAAGAATACGGTTTTAGAATTTCGGGTATTGGTCAAAAATCCGTGAAATTAGAAAAATACGTTAAATTTGATGAAATCTTTGAAGCTATTGAATCAGGAAATGACAATGGCCTTGAAGCAATTATTAAACAGTTAATTGAAGATTACGAAGAAGAGGAAGACGAGGAATTATAATGTTAAGCCCAAAAGAATTTATCGAAGAATCCATTCAAAAAATCAAAGATCAAATTGGTGACGAAAAAGCGATCATTGCATTGTCCGGTGGAGTAGACAGTTCAGT
Organism: Methanobacteriaceae archaeon; assembly: GCA_029219465.1. Classification (NCBI taxonomy): domain Archaea; kingdom Methanobacteriati; phylum Methanobacteriota; class Methanobacteria; order Methanobacteriales; family Methanobacteriaceae; species Methanobacteriaceae archaeon. The sequence goes on from JAQXTL010000021.1 coordinate 33,785, forward strand.
ATGTTCTGTTCTCGTACAGGAAGCAATTGGTGACAACTTAACTGCTGTTTTTGTTGACCACGGTCTTTTAAGAGAAGGAGAAGTTGAACAAGTAACCAACACTTTCAAAGACAGATTAAACTTTAAATTTGTTGATGCTTCCGATGAATTTATGGATGCTCTTGCAGGAGTTGAAGATCCTGAAGAAAAAAGAAAAATTATCGGAAAAGTATTCATTGATGTATTTGAAAGAGAAGCAATTAAATCTGGTGCTAAATTCTTAGTACAAGGAACCATTGCTCCAGATTGGATTGAAACTAAAGGTGAAATCAAATCTCACCACAACTTAGCTCTTCCAAGCGGAATGGAATTAGAATTATGTGAACCAATCCGTGACTTATACAAAGACGAAGTAAGAGAAATCGGTGATGAACTCGATTTACCTGCAACTACCGTTTACAGACAACCTTTCCCAGGACCTGGTCTTGGTGTGCGTGTTGTTGGAGCACTTACCCGTGAAAATGTTGAAATCTGTAGAAAAGCAAACAAAATTGTTTGTGATGAAATTGAAGCTGCAGGAATCGATAAAGAAGTATGGCAATACTTTGCAGTATTAACCAATACCAAAGTTACTGGTGTAAAAGGTGACCAAAGAGACTTTGGATACTTAGTTGTTGTTAGAGTAGTTAACTCTATTGATGCAATGACCGCATCTGTTGCTGAACTTCCATGGGAAGTTGTACAAACTATATCCAAAAGAATTACCTCAGAAATTTCTGAAGTTACCCACGTCGCTTTATCTGTAAGTGACAAACCACCTGCAACCATCGAATTCTGTTAAATACTATTTTATTAATAGTATTTTCTTTTTTTACTTTTTTACATAAGATAAAATGAAAACCACAAAAAATGCTTATCTTGCCAAATTAACAGAACAAATCCAAATGAAATCTGTTAAAGTTGGAAAAAATCTTGAAGGAACAACCCCCCCATCAGTATTTATTGGAAGATGGTCCTATCCTAAAGTTTATGCCGGACCTATGATGAGTTCTCAAATGGGAGATACATCAATTATGGACACTCCTGAAGAATGGATTGGTCAAAATAAAACCCAGGAAGAGATTATCAACTACAGAATGAATCTTGTAAGAGGAAAACAACTAATAAAAGTTGATGATTTGGAAAATCCATTTATTGAAAAGCTTCAGGATATTTCTCTTGCATCAAAATCAATTGACAGTGAAGCAACATTTGGAAGAAGACCAACAGGGTCTTTACTTACCGAAGACAGTATGCCTCACGGACCAAGTGCAGTTATTGAAAAGTTTGATATTGATGCAGTTAAATGGGACAGACAATTAGAAAAAACATTTTATGATACTGATTTAAAATCCGCAGAAGCTATTGTAAACCTTCACAATAAAGACGTTCCATTTACAGCAATGCAAAAAGCATTTTCAGTAGGTGCTATTGGAACTAAAAAAAGAAGAAGACTTGTTCCAACACGCTGGTCTATTACAGCATGTGATTCAACTCTTGCAGATGAATTTTTAAAAGAAGTTAGAAAATTCGAAATACTGGATACATACAGAGTTTTCGAATTTGGAGCTTTAAATAATTATTATGTAATCATATTAACTCCAACAGAATGGCAATATGAATGGTATGAAGCATTTATCAAATTAATGAGAAATGAAGAGTTAATCTTTTCTGATTATGAAACAAATGGTGGTAAAAAAGAATATTCCATTGTTGGAGGATGTTATTATACTGCAAAAATGGCAGTTTTAGATTATTTAATGCAAATTAAAAAGCAATCTGGACTTTTAATTTTAAGAGAAGCATATGATGGATATGTTCCTTTAGGTGTTTTTAATGTACGTGAAAACATTAAAGAAGCAATGCAAAGACCATATATAGAATTTGAAACCTTAGAAGACTGTTTGGAATATGCAGGAACTAAACTTAGAATACCTATAAACAAATATGTAAAACAGGGAACATTAATGAATGAAATGCTTCACACAAAACAAACAACATTAGATATGTATTTTAAAAGTGGATAATTATGTTTAAATTTAAAACTATCTCACAAAAAACAAGACGTGTAATGTCTGAAGTTGCATTAGGAAACTTAAGTAATATAAACTTTGAAGAAAGTTGCTGTGAAAAAATCAAAACATTAACAAATAAAGATGAAGTGAAAATTTGTTCCAGTGGAAACAATGGTATTTTCATTACACTTTCAGCTATTAAAGGAGATATCATTGTTCCAGATCAGGGAGGATGGCACGGATTTAAACAGATTGCAAAATTTTTAGATAAAAATGTAATAACTCTAAAAACAGATTCTGGATTAATTGAACCTAATTATATAGATGATTTGGATATAAAAGAAGATTCTGCATTAATTTATACAAGTTTTGCAGGATATTGTGCAGAGCAAAACACCAAAGGCATTGCAAAATACTGTAAAACTAACAATATATTAACTATTGAAGATGCATCTGCAGGTATTGGAGATAACAAAAACAAACTTGGAAGACATTCAGATATTATACTTGCATCTACAGGATCACCTAAGATAATTAATGTAGGACAGGGTGGTTTTATTGCATCAAACAATGAAGAAATTTTTAAACAGTCTTCACTTCCTCAAAAATTAAGTAAAACATCACAAATTGTATGTGCTGGTATAGATAGTGAACTTGATAATGTTGGAAAAAAACTAGAAGACACAGTAAATGCAACAGACTACATAAAAAAACACATTGATAGTGCACTACATAAAGATAAAAGAGGCATAAATGTAATTATTCCACATGATGATGCAAAGTCAATAGGTTGGAATTTGAAAAAAACACTAACTACAGATAAAAGTGGATTTATTACAACATGTCCAAATTATAATAGAATAAAACAAAAAGCTATTGCAGTAGAAATAAAAAATCTGGACTATGAATGTCTTAAAAAAGAGAATTTGGATAAAATAATTGAAGAATTAAAACTTAATAATTTACAGTAAGTTTTGCAATTCTATCAATAATTATGTCTTCTAAAGACATATTTATAATTTCATCATCACTAATTTTATAAATTTTTATCAAATTAGATTCATCCAAATCAAAAACACTATCATCAGGTGTAAAAATTTTAGACAACTCTTCAAAATGATCTTTGCTGTTAATTAAAATAACGCATAAGTTCATTTCACCTTCTTTTAAACCAAGAATATTAAATGCTTTTGAAATTTGTCTTTGGGCAGAACATCTAAGAGCAATCTCAACACTTAAATCATTAGCCAGATTTTCACCTCTATCAAAAGCAAGAAGTGCCTGATTAACACCATGAATTATGTGATTTTTTGAAACTATTGAATCTGCATTTAGAAGTTGTATAATTTCACCATCTTCCTTAATACTATCAATATAATCAAGTGTTTCTCCAATAGAATTAATTGTTCCTTTGAAACCCAAAATTTGAATATTATCCATGTACATGTTTACACCTAATCACGCAATAATCTGTTAACTCCTGCAACATAAGCTTTTACACTAGCATTAATAATATCAGGTTCAGTACCACGAGCAGAAACAACTTTATCTCCTTTTTGCAATTTAATAATTACATCAATAAATGCATCAGTACCACCAGTAATAGCATCTACGTGATATTCAATTAAATCCACATCACTAAATGCATCAAGAGATTTTAAAGCATTAATAGCAGCATCAACAGGACCTAAACCTACACCAGCATTAAGAACTTCATCACCATCAAAAATAATCTTAACAGATGCAGTAGGCATTACTTTATTTCCAGAAACAATAGTTAATTCATCTAATTTAATTCTATCTTCGTGGTTAATTTCCAAAACGTTATCAGCAATTGCCTGCAAATCAACATCAGTTACAGTTTTTCCTTTGTCTGCTAAATTTTTAATATCATTACAAATGTGCTGAAGCTGGGTTTTATTAACATGTAACCCTAACTCTTTAAGTTTGTTATCCAATCCATGAGTACCCATGTGTTTACCAATGACAAATTTACGTTTTCTTCCAACAAGTTCAGGTGTCATAGGTTCATAGGTAGCAGAATTTTTAATAATAGCATCAGAATGAATACCTGATTCATGAGCAAATGCATTCTCACCAACAATTGCTTTATTTGGCTGAATATAAACACCAGTTGATCTTGCAACTAACTTGGAAATGTCATAGATTTCATTGATTTTTATATTAGTGGTGAATTGTGAAAATAATCTGTCAATACTAACAACACATTCTTCAAAAGAAGTATTACCTGCTCTCTCACCAATACCATTAATAGTAGAATGGAAGGTAGTAGCACCACCTTTAATAGCAGATAAAGTATTAGCAACTGCAAGTCCAAAATCGTTATGACAATGAGCTGAAACTGGAACTTTAAAGTCTTTAAAATTGCTAAATAATTCAAAAGAAGAATCTGGTGTTAATATACCCACAGTATCACAAAGACAGATTCTATCAGCACCACATTCAATACCATTTTGATAAACAGATTTTAAAAAAGAAATATCTGATCTGGAAGCATCTTCAGCAGATAACTCAACAGTTAATCCATGGTCTTTACAATAATCAACAGCATTATTAGATAAATCGATTAATTCCTCACGGGTCATTTTTAATTTATCTGAAATATGTAAATCTGAAGTTGGAACAACCAAATTAACTCCATCAACATCACAATCTAAACAATAATCAATATCAATAGTTAAAGGTCTGGAAAAACTTAGAATCTCAGCATTAAAACCTTGTTGAGTAACTTCCTTAATGGATTCACGTTCACCTTCAGAAGTAATTGCAGAACCTGCTTCAATATAGTCAACACCAATTTCATCAAGTTTATTTGCAATTCTCAATTTTTCTAATGGAGTTAAAGAAACACCAGGAGTTTGTTCTCCATCACGTAATGTAGTATCTAAAACTTTAATTTTCAAAAAAATCACCAAAAATATGCAATTGATGTAAATAAAACAGTTAAAATAAACAAATCAAAAATAAGTAAAGTATAATAATAATTGTAATATAGAAGGCTTGCAGCGAAATGAAATTCCCATAGAAAACCATAGTACACAAACAAAACACAAAAGGACTTCACTACTGGGATCGAA